>NZ_JBFAKH010000017.1:0-120636 GCF_040655635.1 Streptomyces sp. NPDC050388 | reverse complement strand
CCGTAGACCTCGCCCAGCGCGCCGCCGAAGACGGTGAAGTCCTGGGAGAAGACGGCCACCGGGCGGTCGTCGATGGTGCCGTAGCCGGTGATGACGCCGTCGCCGTAGGGGCGGTTGGCCTCCAGGCCGAAGCTGGTGGAGCGGTGCCGGGCGAACTCGTCCAGCTCGACGAAGGAGTCCTCGTCCAGCAGCAGGGCGATCCGTTCCCGGGCGGTCAGCTTGCCCTTGGCGTGCTGTTTTTCCACGGCGCGCTGCGAGCCGGCGTGGGTGGCCTGGTGGATGCGCCGCTGCAGGTCCGCGAGCTTGCCCGCGGTCGTACGAAGGTCAGGCTGCTGCTCTTCCGGCTCGGACATCGGGATGCGGCTCCCTGCCTGCTCATAAGGGGGACGGTTACTCATCCGTAGAGTAATGCGGGCCCTCGGGGTCGGCAGTGCGGTCTATCCCACACTCCGTGCCTCTTCACAGACCGGAGGACGCGGTTCCGCGACAGAGGTCGCACGCCGGCGGACGACGGGGGCGCCCGCGCTGCGGGAGGGAGGCTGCCGAACCTAGGGTTGCCCGCATGACTCAGTCACCTGATGACGAAGGTACGCCCGGCGGGCAGCGGCCGCGGCCGGAGCGGTCGGAACGCTGGTCCGACCTCGACCGCCCCCCGCTGAACGCCGCCGGTCTGCGCAGAGGGCTGGTGCGCGCCGGTGGGCTGTGGCGGCAGGTCGACGTGGTGCAGCGCACCGGATCCACCAACTCCGACCTGGTGGCCCGTGCCGCCGAGGGGAAGGCGGAGGAGGGGACCGTACTCGTCGCCGAGGAGCAGACCGCCGCGCGGGGCCGCCTGGACCGGCACTGGACGGCCCCGGCCCGCTCCGGACTCTCCTTCTCCGTACTGCTCCGGCCCACCGAGGTGCCCGTGGCCCGCTGGGGCTGGCTGCCGCTGCTCACCGGCGTCGCGGTGGCGACCGGCCTGTCCCGGACGGCGGGCGTCGACACCGCCCTGAAGTGGCCCAACGACCTGCTCGTCACCGTCGGCGGCAAGGAGCGCAAGGCCGCGGGCATCCTCGCGGAGCGGGCCGGTGACGGGGTGGTGATCGGCGTCGGCATCAACGTCAGCCTGCGCGCCGACGAGCTGCCGGTGCCCACCGCCGGGTCGCTGGCGCTGGCGGGCGCGGTGAACACCGACCGGGACCCGCTGCTGCGTGGGGTGCTGCGGTCGCTGGAGGACTGGTACGGGCGCTGGCGGGCGGCGGGCGGCGATCCGGCGGTGAGCGGCCTGCAGGAGACGTACGCCGCGGGATGCGCGACGCTCGGGCGGACGGTGCGGGCCGAGCTGCCGGGGGACAGGGTCCTGGTGGGCGAGGCGGTCGCGGTCGACGGGGACGGGCGGCTGGTGCTGGCGACGGGGGCCGGGGTGCAGGAACCGGTGGGGGCGGGGGACATCGTGCACGTGCGCCCCGTCGGGGGCGGGTGACGGGGCCCGGGGCCGGGGCGCGGTGGGCGCACGCGGGTGTGGGTGCGGGTGCCCACGGCGGGTACCCCGATCCCGGATGCGCCGGTCGTGCCACCTGTCGGGCCGACCGAGCGGAGTGAGCTGGCGCACACCTGCCGTAGAGTTGAGGCCGGTCGATCCATGGCCGTGGCAGATCGGAAGGGCAGCAACGCGTGACCGTCGACGACTCGGGTTCCGGTACGGAAGCGCAGGACCGCGCGGAGCCTCCCCCGTCCTCGAATCCTCCCGATTCCTCGAATCCTCCCGATCGGGCGGACCCCCCTGAGCGGAGGAGCCGGCGGGGGGACGACTCCCGTCCCGCCGACAACGGCGAGGACCCGCTCGCTCTGCGTCTCGAACAGCTCATCCTGGGCGCCGAACGCCGTTACACCCCCTTCCAGGCGGCGCGCAGTGCCAGCGTCACGGTGGAGCTGGCCACGCGGTTCTGGCGGGCCATGGGGTTCGCCGACGTCGGGCAGGCCAGGGTGCTCACGGAGGCGGACGTACTGGCGCTGCGCCGGCTGGCCGGTCTGGTGGAGGCGGGCCTGCTGAGCGAGGCGATGGCCGTGCAGGTGGCGCGGTCCACGGGACAGACCACCGCGCGCCTGGCCGAGTGGCAGATCGACTCCTTCCTGGAGGGCCTGACCGAGCCGCCCGAGCTGGGCATGACGCGCACCGAGGTCACGTACCCCATCATCGAGCTGCTCCTGCCCGAGCTGGAGGAGTTCCTCGTCTACGTCTGGCGGCGGCAGCTCGCCGCCTCGGCCGGGCGGGTGCTCCAGGCGGCCGACGACGAGGAGATGGTGGACCGGCGGCTCGCCGTCGCGTTCGCGGACCTCGTCGGGTTCACCCGGCTCACCCGGCGGATGGAGGAGGAGGAACTCGGCGAGCTCGTCGAGGCCTTCGAGACGACCGCCGCCGACCTGGTGGCCGCGCGCGGCGGGCGGCTCATCAAGACCCTCGGCGACGAGGTGCTCTACGTCGCCGACGACGCGGGGACGGCCGCGGAGATCGCCATGCGGCTGATCGAGACCATGGCGAACGACGAGACGATGCCGGAGCTGCGGGTCGGCATGGCCTTCGGCACCGTCACCACCCGGATGGGCGATGTCTTCGGTACGACGGTGAACCTGGCCTCCCGGCTCACCTCGATAGCTCCTCGGGACGGCGTGCTCGTCGACACCGCGTTCGCCGAGGAGCTGATCCGCACCGGAGACGCCCCCGCCTCCGAGGCGGCCGCTGCCGAGGCGGCGGCGTCGGCGGAGAAGGAGGGCGAGGAGCCGCCGACGTACCGCTTCGCGCTGCAGCCGATGTACCAGCGGCCGGTGCGTGGTCTGGGCGTGGTGGAACCCTGGCTGCTCACCCGCCGGGACGATCACTGACAGTTCCTCTCGGCCGCCCCGGCCGGTTCTGTCCGTTCGGTCTGTTCAGCCGCTGAGAGCCAGGGCGCCGTCGACGCACAGGCCGATGATCGGTACGCAGAGGAGGGGGCCGTCGTCCGTTCCGCCCGGCCGGTCCGACGGCGGGGGCGGTGGTGTCTGCCGGTCCTGTGATGGCTTCGGCTTCGGCTGAGACGGCGTGCGGCCCGGAGGGTCCGGTGGGGGCCCGTCCGGTGCGGCGCCGACGGGGGGCGGCGCACCGGGGGCGTTCGGGGGGGTCGGAGTGCCCGGTGCGTTCGGTGCCTCCGGGGCGGCCGGGGTCGGAGCGGTGAGGGCCGGTGCCGCGGCGGTCGGTGCGGTGGCTCCGCCCGGAGCGGACGGTGTGAGAGGCGCGCCGCTCTGGCCGCCCAGGACGGTGGGCGAGGAGGGGCCCGCCTTCGGGGCGGGGGACGCCGGACTCGCGGTGGTGGTGCCGGCGGTGCCGTCAGAACCGTCGGCGTGGTCGGCGCCGTCAGGGCCGGGGCTCGCGGAACTCGCGGTGTCCGGGACCGGGCGGGGGCCGGCCTCGGCTCCGATGTCCCCGGGGCCGGGGTCGGACGCCATGCGGACGAGGCTCAGGGCGCCGACCGTCAGGGCCAGACCGCCGACGGCCAGCAGCAGCTTCCGGGGACGCGGTTTGCGGTGGCGGCCCCGGATGCGCGCGCTGAAGAGGGCGAATCCGGTGTGCGCCGGTGCCCGGTCGGCCGCATCCGGTGCGGTGGGCTGTGGCCTGGTCGGCGTGTTCGTCGTCATGGCGTTTCCTCCCCCTGCGTACGCGCCCCCAACGCGCCGCGGTGCAGCGCACGTTATGCGTTCCGGTCCGGGACCGGGCCGAAGTGGGCGGGATATCACTCGAACGGGTGGACGGGGGGTGATGAGGGAACTGGACGTACGCCCTTTTGCCGGGTGGGTTCCGGCTGCGATGATCGGGGACGACGGATGTTAACCCGCGTTAACCGGAGGGTGTCATGAGTGAGGAACGGTTCGGGGAGTTCGTGCTGGTGCGGCGGCATGAGCAGGGGCATGTCGCGGAGCTCGTCCTCGACCGGCCCAAGGCCATGAACGCGGTCTCGACCGAGATGGCCCGGTCCGTCGCCGGAGCCTGCGCGGAGCTGGGGAGGGACCCGGAAGTGCGGGTGGTGGTGGTGACCTCGTCGCACGAGCGGGCCTTCTGCGTCGGGGCCGACCTGAAGGAGCGCAATTCCTTCAGTGACGCCGACCTGGTCCGTCAGCGGCCGGTGGCGCGCGGGGCCTACACCGGCGTGCTGGAGCTGCCGGTGCCGACCGTGGCGGCGGTGCACGGGTTCGCGCTGGGAGGCGGTTTCGAGCTGGCCCTGTCCTGCGATGTGATCGTGGCCGACCGCACGGCCGTGCTGGGGCTGCCCGAGGTGTCCGTCGGGGTGATTCCGGGCGGCGGTGGTACGCAGTTGTTGCCCAGGCGGGTGGGGGCGGCCCGGGCCGCCGAGCTGATCTTCACGGCGCGTCGGGTGGAGGCCGCCGAAGCCCGTGAACTGGGCCTCGTCGACGAGCTGGTGGAGGCGGGGCGGGACCGGGAGGAGGCGCTGGCCATGGCCGCCCGGATCGCCGCGAACTCGCCGGTGGGCCTGCGGGCCGCCAAGCGGGCACTGCGTCTCGGCCAGGGGCTGGATCTGCCCGCGGGGCTCGAGGTGGAGGACGCCGCCTGGCGGTCGGTGGCGTTCTCGGGCGATCGCGCGGAGGGCGTCGCCGCCTTCAACGAGAAGCGCAAGCCGAACTGGCCGGGGCGGTGACGGGCGGCAGGGCGGTGACGGTCCGGCAGTGGGCGGCCGGCGGTGGGCGGACAGTGGCGGACGGAGCCCCGCCCACCTGCGGTGACCTGCCTTGACGGCTCCCATTCGCTCCTTAAATCTCCCGATTCATACGGAACGTCCCTAGCCTGGAGGGATGGGTGAGGACAGCCGGCTGGCGGCCGTGGTGGCACTGGCGCAGGGCATGGCCGCCGCACAGGGCTCGCAGGGGGTCTGGCGGGCCGCTGCCCTCGGAGCCTGCCGGGCGCTCGGCGGGAGTTTCGCCGCGCTGTCCGTGTGGGAGCGGGAGCTGGGGCGGCTGCGGGTCCTGGTGAACGTCGGCGAGCTGGCCGAGGACGAGGAGGAGTTCCCGGAGGGCGAGGCGTATCCCGTGCACCAGTTCGCCGAGATCACCGAGTTCCTGCACGAGCGGTGGGCCGGCGGAGGCGAGCCCGATGCCTGGATGGAGACCGCCGAGGGGCCGGCGGAGGGAAGCCCCGGCTGCCGTCAACGGGTCGCGGCCCTGCGGCGGCGCGGGCGCGGCTGCTGCGTGGTCGCCCCGATCGTGCTGCACGGGCGGGCGTGGGGGGAGCTGTATGTGGCCCGGCCGGTGGGGGCGCCCGTCTTCGGGCGCGGTGACGCCGACTTCGTGACGGTGCTGGCCGCCGTCGTCGCCGCCGGGCTCGCGCAGACCGAGCGGCTGGAGGAGGCGCAGCGGCTGGCGTACACGGACGCGCTCACCGGGCTCGCCAACCGCCGGGCGGTGGATGCGCGCCTCGACGAGGCGATCGAGCGGCATCGCGGGGACGGGGCGGTCGTCAGCCTCGTCGTGTGCGATGTCAACGGGCTCAAGCGGGTCAACGACACGCAGGGGCATGCCGTCGGCGACCGGCTGCTGGAGCGGTTCGGGACCGTGCTGTCCCTGTGCGGGGCCATGCTGCCGGGGGCCCTGGCGGCGCGGCTCGGCGGGGACGAGTTCTGTCTGCTGGCGGTGGGGCCGCCCGCCGACGAGGTCGTCAAGGCGGCCGACGAAGTGTGCCGCCGTGCCGTGGAGTCGGGGATCGGGGACGGTGTGGCCTGTGGGGTGGCCTCCACCGGCGACCCCATCGGGTCGGTGACCTCCGCCCGGCGGCTCTTCCGGCTGGCCGACGCGGCGCAGTACCGCGCCAAGGCCGAGCGGGCCACCCGCCCCGTCGTCGCCGGGCGTGCGGGGCCGGGCGACCCGGTCGTGCGGCTGGCGGACGAACCCGCGCGGGACGCGGACGGAGAGCGACGCCGTTTCCGGGGTCGGCACTCGCCCTGAGAACAGGTAAGGGGTGAACGCGAGTTCCAGTGATGACATCATCGAATTCACTGCGTACTCTCCTGAATATGAATATGCACACTGTGGTGAACGGGGAAGGCGCGCGGCGCGGTCTTGAAAAGGTGGTGCTGGGAGACGGGCGGGCGTCCGGAGTGACCGCGTCCGACGTGCTCGCCGTGGCGCGCGGCGGTGCCCGCGTCGAGCTCTCCGGCGAGGCGCTGGCCGCCCTCGCCGCGTCCCGCGAGATCGTGGACGCCCTGGCCGCCGAGCCGGACCCCGTGTACGGGGTGAGCACCGGCTTCGGTGCCCTGGCGACCCGGCACATCGGCCCGGAGCTGCGCGGCCTGCTGCAGCGCAACATCGTCCGCTCCCACGCCGCCGGCATGGGCCCCCGCGTCGAGCGGGACGTCGTACGCGCCCTGATGTTCCTGCGGCTGAAGACCCTCTGCTCCGGGCACACCGGCGTACGCCCCGAGGTCGCGCAGACCATGGCCGACGTGCTGAACGCCGGGATCACCCCGGTCGTGCACGAGTACGGCTCCCTCGGCTGCTCCGGCGACCTGGCCCCGCTGTCCCACTGCGCCCTCGCGCTGATGGGCGAGGGGGAGGCCGAGGGGCCCGACGGGACCCTGCGCCCCGCCGGCGAACTGCTCGCCGCGCACGGGATCCGGCCCGTCGAACTGCGCGAGAAGGAAGGGCTCGCCCTCCTCAACGGCACCGACGGCATGCTCGGCATGCTCGTCATGGCCCTCGCCGACCTCGACGTCCTGTACCGGTCCGCCGACGTCACGGCCGCCCTGAGCCTGGAGGCGCTGCTCGGCACCGACAAGGTGCTCGCCCCCGAACTGCACGCCCTTCGCCCGCACCCGGGCCAGGCCGCCAGCGCCGCCAACATGCTGGCCGTCCTCGCCGGTTCGGGGATGACGGGACATCACCAGGACGACGCCCCGCGGGTCCAGGACGCCTACTCCGTGCGCTGCGCCCCGCAGGTCGCGGGCGCCGGACGGGACACCATCGCCCACGCCCGGCTGGTCGCCGAGCGCGAACTCGCCTCCGCCGTCGACAATCCGGTGGTGCTGCCCGCGGACACCGGCTCGGGGGCGTTCGGCTCCGGGGGAGGGCGCGTCGAGTCCAACGGCAACTTCCACGGCGCCCCGGTGGCGTACGTGCTGGACTTCCTCGCCATCGCCGTCGCCGACCTCGGCTCCATCGCCGAGCGCCGCACCGACCGGCTGCTGGACAAGAACCGCAGCCACGGACTGCCGCCGTTCCTCGCCGACGACGCCGGTGTCGACTCGGGCTTGATGATCGCTCAGTACACGCAGGCCGCGCTGGTGAGCGAGCTGAAGCGGCTCGCCGTGCCGGCGTCGGCGGACTCGATCCCGTCCTCCGCGATGCAGGAGGACCACGTCTCCATGGGCTGGTCGGCCGCGCGCAAGCTGCGGACGTCCGTCGACAACCTCACCCGGGTCATCGCCGTGGAGCTGTACGCCGCCGCGCGCGCCGTCGAGCTGCGCGAGGGGCTGAGCCCGGCGCCCGCGACCCGGGCCGTCATCGAGGCCGCGCGGAGGGCGGGCGTGGGCGGCCCCGGCCCGGACCGTCATCTCGCGCCCGACCTCGCCGCGGCGGAGGCGTTCGTGCGCGACGGCCGGCTGCTGGCGGCGGTGGAAGAGGTCACCGGTCCGCTGCGGTGACGTTCACGCGGGGCGGGGCGTCGGAGGCGGGCTCACCTCAATGGGTGGTCACGGGAGTTGGAAGTCCAGGCGCTCCCGGCGCACCGAGTAGACGACGAAGCCCGCGCCGAGGGTGAGGAAGGCGGTGCCGCCGAGGACGTACGGCGTGCTGTTGAAGCTGCCGGTGTCGGCGAGTCTGACCTGCCCGCCGGCGGCGTCGACACCCTCTGACGACGCGGACCGTGCTGGTGGCGCTGACGACGCCGACGATATGGACGAGGTGCTGGACACGACCCTCGCCTGCTCCGTGACCTGCGGAGACGGGCTTGCCGAGGGCGTCCCTCCCACCGGGATGTCCGATGTCGCGTTGGCGGACGGGACGAACCACAGGGCGCACAGCAGGGTGCCCGCGGCGGTGGCGGTCAGCAACGGACGGAGAGCGGATGACACGGAATATCGATCCCCTTGTGGCGCTGGCTAATTGGCCGTGTGGAGCGATGTTAGTGAAATTCGCGGGTCACAGGAAAGTCACGGGCTCCGGAGCCGTACGCTCCGGGCATGAGCACTCCAGAGACGTCACGGTTTGTGAGACTTCGCGTCGACCTCGTCCTCCAGGTCGACGACGAGGACGCGGTGACCAGCGCCGCGCTGGCGAGGATCGCGGACGACGGCGACATGACGGACGCCGAACGGCTGCCCGCCCGGAACACGGTGCACGAGGACGCGGCCGAGGCCCTCGCGTATCTCGTCGACCCCTTCAATCTGGTCGGCGACGTACCGGGGGTGGAACTCCAGCAGGCCTCGTGGAGCAGCGAGCAGATCGACTACGACCCGGACTCGCCGGAGTGGGACCTCGACGAGGGTGACGGCTACGAGCTTGACGACATGTCAGACAAGAGTGACGAAGGAGGCTAACAGGGCAATACGGGAAAACAGGACAAGATGGGCAATTAGTGTGAAATGCGTGATAGTGATGAAGTGGGAAAATAGGGGGAGTTGGCTGAAGGGGGCACCCGAAAAGGTGAGTCGCGCCGGGTCGACGTGACTGGATGGGGCGGCACGGGGAAATCGTGACCTCGGGCGGCAACCGCGGCCCGGGGCCACGGCGTCTCAGGTGGCGCACGGGCCGGAACCCCGCCCGGCCGCGAGGGACGTGGTGAGCCCCACATTCGTGGCCCATGGGGAACGGGACCCAGCGGTCTTAGCGTTGAAACGATTGACGGGGACTCTCAGCTTCGGGCGCGGGGGACCGCGGGGTTCGGGGAAGCGGCGATGATGGAGAAGCGTGTGATGACGGACGGTAAGCGGCGCAGGGGTCTGATGGCTGCGTCCGCTCTGCTCGGTGGAGTGATGGTGCTCTCGGCATGCTCCGGCGGCGACGACACCGCCTCCGGTGGGGGTGACGGCAAGGGCGCGTCGCAGGCCCAGGTCGACGAGGCGGCGGCCAAGAAGACCTCCGAGGCCCAGATCAAGATCACGCCGAAGGACGGCTCGAACAACGCCTCCATCAACAACTCCGCCGCGGTGGCCGTGACCAAGGGCACCCTCACCGAGGTGGAGATGACGGCCACCGACGGCACCGTCGTCGAGGGTGAGATATCTGCCGACAAGAAGAGCTGGAAGCCCAGCAGCCAGCTGGAGCGCGCCACCACCTACAAGCTGTCGGTCAGCGCGAAGGACTCCGAGGGCCGCGCCGCCCACGAGAACGCGTCGTTCACCACGGTCGCCCCGGACAACAGCTTCATCGGCACCTTCACCCCGGACGACGGCTCGACCGTGGGCGTCGGCATGCCGGTGTCGATCAACTTCGACAAGGCGATCACCAACAAGGCCGAGGTCCAGAAGGGCATCACCGTCTCCAGCACCAGTGGTCAGGAGGTCGCCTGTCACTGGTTCAACGCCAACCGGATGGACTGCCGTCCCGAGGACTACTGGCAGGAGAACTCCACCGTCACCCTGAAGCTGGCGCTCGACGGCGTCGAGGGTGCCGAGGGTGTCTACGGCGTCCAGCAGAAGACGGTCAACTTCAAGATCGGCCGCAACCAGGTCTCGGTCGTCGACGCCGAGACCAAGCAGATGAAGGTCATGCAGGACGGCAAGACCGTCCGGACGATCCCGATCTCCGCCGGGTCCCCCGAGAACAAGACGTGGGAGGGCCAGATGGTTATTTCCGAGAAGTTCAAGGAGACCCGGATGGACGGCGCGACCGTCGGCTTCACCGACGACGACGGCAAGGGCGAGTACGACATCAAGGACGTGCCGCACGCCATGCGCCTGAGCAACTCCGGCACCTTCCTCCACGGCAACTACTGGGGCGCCAAGTCCATCTTCGGCAACGCCAACACCAGCCACGGCTGCATCGGTCTGGCCGACACCCAGGGCGCCGACGACCCGAACACGCCGGGCGCCTGGTTCTACGACAACTCCATCGTCGGCGACGTGGTCGTCGTGAAGAACACCGGCGACAAGACCATCGCCCCGGACAACGGCCTCAACGGCTGGAACATGGACTGGGCCCAGTGGAAGGCGGGTTCGGCGGTCTGACACCGGCCGCTCGCCGCAGCACATTCCACCTGGACGACGTCGCCGCCCGCCCCCTCGAAGGGGCGGGCGGCGACGTCGTCGTTCTCATGGAGTCTTCTCATCCGGCTCTCAGCGCGGACTCAACACTTCATCAGGGACCGTCCCTAGTTTGCCCTCATGTTCTTCACCTACCTGAGGCGCGAACTGCGCCGCCGCAGAAAGGCGGCCCTCGTCGTCGCCTCCGGTCTCGCACTCGGCATCGCGCTGGTCATCGTGGTCGACTCCGTGTCCTCGGGCATGGGCAAGGCGCAGGAGAAGGTCCTGCAGTCGCTGTACGGGCTGGGCACGGACATGACGGTGACCAAGGCCGCCGAGGCATCGACGGCCCAGGAACGGCCGCGATTCCGCTTCGACGCCCAGGAGGACGGTTCCGGCGAGGAGCAGAGCACCGACCACGTCATGGTGCAGGGCTTCCAGACCCTGGCGAGCTCCACCGTGGACACGGTCGGCGAACAGAGCGGTGTCGCCGACGCGGTGGGCGGTCTGAGTCTCCAGGTCGTCAAGGTCAGCGGCGAGTTCACCCGCGGCCGGTTCCAGCAGGACGGCGGACAGGACGGCCAGGGCGGTCGGGACGGAGGCCCGGGCGGGGTCCAGCCGGCCCCCGAGGGGCGCGTGCAGGGCGGCGGCGCCGACTTCGACGTCAACAGCTACTCCGTCTACGGCACCGACGTCACCGAGCCGGAACTCGGCCCGCTGACCTCCTCCCGGATCACCAGCGGCCGTACCTTCGAGGCGAGCGAGACCGACGCGAAGGTGGCCGTCGTCGACTCCGCCCACGCCAAGGAGAAGAAGCTCGAGACCGGTGACACGATCACGGTCAAGGGCACCAAGTACAAGATCATCGGTGTCGTCACCGCCGACAGCGGGGACGCCGCCGCCAACCTCTACATTCCGCTGAAACAGGCTCAGAAGCTCGCCGATGCCAAGGACGAGGTCACCACGATCTACGTCAGGGCGACCGACTCCCAGCAGCTCGACGCCGTCAAGTCGGGCATCCAGAAGAACGTCGCGGGAACCACGGTCACCACCTCCGCCGACCTCGCGGACACCGTCTCCGGCTCACTGTCCACCGCCTCCTCCCTCGCCACCGGCGTCGGCAAGTGGCTGTCGATCGCGGTACTGGCGACCGCGTTCCTCGTCGCCGGGCTGCTCACCTCCTCGGCGGTCTCCCGCCGGGTGCGGGAGTTCGGCACGCTGAAGGCGCTGGGCTGGACGTCGGGCCGGGTGACCCGACAGGTGGTCGGTGAGGCCGTCGTGCACGGCCTGGTCGGCGGTGCCCTCGGCATCGCGCTGGGACTGGCGGGCGCGTACGCGGTCACCGCGATGAGCCCCACCCTCCAGGCCCGGCTCGGCGCCGGAGGGGGCGGTGCGGGCGGCCCCGGTGGTGGTCCCGGCGGCGGTGGCACGGCCGGTCCCGTACGGCAGGCGGCCGCCAAGACACTCGACGTCGCCCTCACCGCACCGGTCGGCCTCACCACCATCGCCCTCGCGGTCGGCCTCGCCGTGGCCGGCGGTCTCGTCGCCGGGGCCTTCGGCGGCTGGCGCGCCTCCCGCCTCCGGCCCGCGGACGCGCTGCGCCGCGTCGCATAGCGCCCGCCCGGCGCAGGCCCGGGGGCAGGCCCGGGGCCCTCACGCTCTTAATCACTCCAGGAGTTGACCCACACCCATGTACGAACTCAGAGGCGTCACCCGGCACCACACCCGCGGCAGGGAAACCGTGCACGCCCTCGACGGCGTCGATCTGACGATCCCCGACGGCGACCGGCTCGTCATCCAGGGACCCACCGGTGGCGGCAAGTCCACGCTGCTGCAGATGCTCGGCGGCCTCGACCGGCCCAGCTCCGGCGAGGTCGTCCTCGACGGCACCGACCTCGCCACGCTGCCCGAGGCCCGGCTCACCCGGGTGCGCAGCGAGAACATCGGCTTCGTCTTCCAGTCCTTCAACCTGATCCCGACCCTCACCGCGCAGGAGAACGTCGAGACCGCCCTCGTACCGCTCGGGGTGAGGGCCGGGGAGCGGCGGGAGAAGGCCGCCGAGGCGCTGGCGTCGGTCGGACTCGGCGAACGGCTCGGGCACCTGCCCGCCGAGATGTCCGGCGGCCAGCAGCAGCGGGTGGCCATCGCGCGGGCGCTGGTGAAGGAGCCGAAGGTGCTGCTCGCCGACGAACCCACCGGAAACCTCGACGAGTCGATGCGCGACGAGATCATGGACGTACTGATCCGCATGTGGAAGGAGCTGGGGCTCACCTTCGTCATGGTCACCCACGACTCGTCCCTGGCGAAACGGGCACCGCGCGTGGCGACCATCCGCAAGGGCCGCATCACGGTGAAGGAGAACCCGGCCGTCTGACCGGGCACGCGGACGGCGTACGGCGACGCGCCCCCGGCCGGAACGGATCCGGTGGCCGGGAGCGCGTCGCTTTCCGGGTGCCCCGTCAGCCGTTCGCGAGGAGTGACTCCAGGGCCGTCGCCGCCTCCGGGTGGCGGGACAGGAGGGCGGCACCGCCCGCCGGGGGCGGCCCGGCCGGTGCCCAGGCGTCCTCGCAGCCCAGCAGCTCGGCGACCGCGTCGCAGGTCGCCGGGTACGCGGGCAGCAGCGCCACGCCCGCCGGGGCGGCCGGGACGGCGGCCGGTGCCCAGGCGTCCTCGCAGCCCAGCAGCTCCGCGACCGCGTCGAACGCCGCCGGGTACGCGGGCGGCAGCACGGCGCCACGCCGTATCTCCTCCCCCGCCCGCCCCGCGCGGTGGACGGGAGCCGGAGCCGGGGCCCGCCACGGCGGCACCCACGCGTCCAGCGCCGCCAGCCGGGCCGGGAAGATCCGCCCGGCCTCGCGGATCAGCAGCGGCGCGAGGTCCGCCGCACCCGACCGCAGCGTGCTGATCAGCGTCGGCAGCCACGGCAGCAGCACCGCGTCGGGCAGTCTGCCGAACGCGTTCGACACCGCCTCCACGACCACGTCCGCCAGGCCCGGTACCGGCTCCAGCGCGTGCACGAAGCCGCTGAGGTAGCGCGGATACGCGGGCACCACCAGCGGGTTGGCCAGCAGCTCGTCGCACCGCGCCCGCAACTGCTCACGGGACAGGATGCCGAGCTGCACCTGCGCCGCCCACAGCAGAGCCGTCTTCGACGGGTCCTCGGGGTGGGACTGGGCGACCGCCAGCTCCAGTTGCGCCCTGTCGCAGCCCAGCGACAGCGCCAGGCTCTCCATGCTGAACAGGAAGCCCAGCATCGCCGCGACCTGACCCGCCGTCGCGTCCTCGTCCGTGAACGCCGTCGGCAGCAGCGTGCAGTAGTGCGCGTAACCGGCCTTGACGAAGGACTCGATCCACGGCGGCAGCACCGGCTCGCTGGTCCGGTAGTACCCGAGCAGTCGGCGCACCCGGCGCAGCACCTCCGGCGCGCCGTCGACACTGCGCTCGGAGGCCAGTACCTCCAGCGCGCGCGTCCCCAGCTCGTCGGCCAGGCGCCGGCCGCCCAGGTACAGCGTCGCGTCCTCGACGGCTTCGAGGACCGTCGCCGCCGTCGCCTGCGGCGCGTACGCGGCGCGGCGCAGCCGCTGCTCCAGGACCTGCTCGATGCTGACGCCCTCGTAGCCCAGCTCGATCAGGGCCCGCTGATGGGTGCCGAGCGCCAGGTCCCAGGACTCCTGGATCGACCGCTCGCCGAGCCCGCGCTCGCCCATGACGGTCCGGGCCGCGCCCTGCGGCAGCAGCCGGCGCAGCATCCACAGCACGTCGGAGCAGGCCCGCAGCTCAGGCCGGGAGGCCATGTCCAGCAGGGCCCGCCGCACGCCCCGCTGCTGGAGCTTCAGCCCCAGCGGCTCCAGCCGGTCGTGCACGTCGCGCGCCAGCGGCGGCAGCGAGTCGTAGCCGACTTGGCCGATCCGGTCGCCGCCCATCATGATCTCGACGAGCCGCCGCACGTCCCGGCGCCCGGGCACCGCGTCCTTCTCGATGCAGGTGACCGCCGCGTCCTGGAAGTCGTACGGCGTGGGCTTGGCCCGGTCCCGCATCCCGGCGAGCAGGATCGACGTCTCGAAGACGGCGATGGCGTCGGCGGTGGAGGCCAGGTAGCCGTTGCGCCGGGCCGCGCGCACGATGTCCACCGACCAGCCGAGCAGTTCGGCCTCGTCCAGGGCGTCGAGGACGGGCGGCCGGCGCAGGAAGCCGGACAGCTTGTCCGTGGCGGCGGGCACAGCCGACAGAGCCGACACGGCCGGTACGGCGGTCTGCTTCGCCCGGGACTTCTTCGTCCCGGCCTGTCCCTCCAGCCGGTACGGCCGGACCCGGGTGCGCCTGAGGCTCTTCGCCCATTCGGTCGCCGCGATGGACACCGAGCCGGCGGCGAGACCGAACTGCGCCTCGATCGCCGCGTGACTGGACGGGATCAGCCCGTACTGCCAGGTCGTGGCCGAGCGCGGCGAGATCTCGAACGTGCCGGTGCCGTGCACCCCGAACTCCTCGACCCTGCTGGCCGCGTGGAACGCGCCGCAGACGTACAGGCAGTCCTCGGGGTCGGTGCCGGTCGCGGCCAGGTGCTCGCGCATCCGGGTCCACATGTACCGCTCGCGGTCCTCGTCCACCCGCACCCGTGACGCGTCACCGGGGGCGAGCCGCCGGAACAGACTGCCGATGAGGAGCATGACCTGGCGGTAGGTCTGGTGGTCGCCGCCGCCGAGCGGAAGCTCGACGTACTGGTGCCACCACTCCGACCAGTGCCGCACCTTGCCGTGCCGCAGCAGGTGCTCCTCCAGCTCGGCGAAGCGCGGCCGCAGGTCACCGATCTCCACACCGACGGCCTCGCCGTGCAGCGCGGTCCCGTCGCCCGCACCGCCTGCGCCGTCCGTGCCGTCCTCGGCAGGCTCCGGGGCGCGCTCCCCCCGGCTGTCCCACTGGAAGACGTGGTCGGAGGACCGGTCGACGAGGACCAGTTCGACGCCCGGCGTGTCCAGCGCGTACGCGATCGCCTGGTACTCGGCGGACGCCTCGGTGATCGGCGCGACCACCGACAGCGGCGCCCACTCGGGCGGGAAGCCCTCCACCTCGCTCGCGAACGCCTGGACGGCCACCGGGAGCCGACAGTTGCGCAGCTCGGTGAGGAGCGGCGCCATGTCCTCGCACAGCTCCAGGTACACCACCTTGGGCTGCTTCTCGCGCAGGCGGCGGGCCATCGCGAGGGCGGAGGCGGGCGAGTGGTGGCAGACGGGGAAGATCTCCAGCGGCTCGCGCACCGCGCGGTCCACGTCGTCGACCATGCCCAGGAGGATGTCCTCCAGGGCGTCGGGCCCGCCGGCGAACGTGGCGGCGGCCTGGTGGAGTTGGTCGCGCAGCGCGGCGAAGGTGCTCTCCCGCGCGGCGACCGGGTTCGCGGGGTTCTCGGGACTCTCGGGACTCACGGGGTTCTTGGGGGTGGCACTCATGACAGCGTGGCGATCGCGTCCCGGCCGCCCTCCAGGAACTCGGGCCAGGAGCCGCCCTGCTCCTTGCTGCGCGGCTCGACCACACCGTGCAGGTACTTGTTGAGGATGGCCAGGTCCTCCGGCTCCCGACGGGCGAGAGAACCGACGAGGGAGGAGGCGAGGGTACGGGCGGTCAGCGCGCGCTCACCGAAGAAGTTGCTGTGCAGCACGGCGTCCTCCAGCACGCCGATCTGCTCGGCCGTCGACAGCGCGGACTCCAGCTTCTCGTCGTCGCTCCCGGCCGCGGCGGCGGAGGCGCGCAGGTCGGCGAAGCTCTGCAGCAGCACGTCGAGCAGGGTGGGCGGCACCTCCAGTTCGATCGAGTGGCGGCGCAGCAGCTCCTCGGTGCGGAAGCGGACGATCTCCGCCTCGCTCTTCTTGTTCGTCACGACCGGGATGCGCACGAAGTTGAAGCGGCGCTTCAGCGCGGAGGAGAGGTCGTTGACCCCGCGGTCGCGGCTGTTGGCGGTGGCGATGATCGAGAAGCCCGGCTTGGCGAAGACGATGTTGTCGCTGCCGCCGCTCTCCAGCTCGGGCACCGAGATGTACTTCTCGGAGAGTATGGAGATCAGCGCGTCCTGGACGTCACTGGTGGAGCGGGTCAGTTCCTCGAAGCGGCCGATCGAACCCGTCTCCATCGCGGTCATGATCGGCGACGGGATCATCGACTCCCTGGACTGGCCCTTGGCGATGACCATGGACACGTTCCAGGAGTACTTGATGTGGTCCTCGGTGGTGCCGGCCGTGCCCTGCACCACGAGGGTGGAGTTGCGGCTGATCGCCGCGGACAGCAGCTCGGCCAGCCAGCTCTTGCCGGTGCCGGGGTCGCCGATCAGGAGCAGACCGCGGTCGGAGGCGAGGGTGACGATGGAACGCTCGACGAAGCTCCGGTCGCCGAACCACTTCTGGGAGACCTCCCGGTCCAGGCCGTCGGAGCGCTCGGAGCCGAGGATGAACAGCCGGACCATCTTCGGGGACAGCCGCCAGGAGAACGGCTTGGCGCCGTCGTCGATCGACTCCAGCCAGTCCAGTTCCTCGGCGTACTTGATCTCGGCGGGCGCGCGCAGCAGGTCGGACATCGGGTGAGGGCCTTTCCGTTCGGTGCTCGAGAAAGAGATCCCGGGGAACAGGGGGGATCAGGAGGAGAGGGGTCAGAAGGACCCGAGGAGTCAGGGGAATCAGGTGAGGAACGTCTTGAGTTCGTGCACGAGCTTCTTGATGTGGCCGGAGATCACCGGCGTGCCGAGGTCCTTGAAACGCTCCCGGAACCACGGGTTGACGCTGCCGCGCCCGGCGCTGGTCACCGAACCGACCGGGATGAACTTCGCCCCCGAGCGGTGGATGGCGGCCATGCTCTCGAACAGCTCGTCGGTGCGCCATTCGTAGAAGTCGGAGATCCACACCACGACGGTGTCGCGCGGCTCGGCGATCTTCGGCTGGGCGAGCGCCATGGCGACGGTGCCGTCGGTGCCGCCGCCGAGCCGGGTGCGCAGCAGGGTCTCGAACGGGTCGTGCGCCCAGGGCGTGAGGTCCAGTGCCTGGGTGTCGTAGGCGATCAGGTGGACGTCCACCTTCGGCAGCCCGGCGAATATGGAGGCCAGGATGGTGCAGTTGACCATCGAGTCGACCATGGAGCCCGACTGGTCCACGACGACGATCAGCCGCTGCGGTGTCGTCTTGCGGCCGGTGTGCCGGTAGTAGAGGCGGTCGACGTAGAGCCGCTCCTCCTCCGGGCTCCAGTTGGTGAGGTTCTTCCAGATGGTGCGGTCGATGTCGAGGTTGCGGAAGACCCGCTTGGGCGGGACGGACCGGTCGATCTCACCGACCGTGGCCTTCTCCACCTGGGTGCGCAGGACCTGGGAGACCTCGTCGACGTAACGGCGGATCAGCGACTTGGCGTTCGCCAGGGCCACACCGGAGAGGTTGTCCTTGTCCCGCAGCAGCTGCTCGATCAGGGACATGCTGGGCGTCAGCCGCGCGGCCAGCTGCGGGTCGGCCAGCACCTCGCGCAGCCGCATCCGCTTGACCAGACCGGCCTCGAGGGAGCCGAGTTCCGGGCCGATGGCGGGGATCAGCCGGCTGAGGTCGGGTGTGCGCCCGCCACCGCCGCCACCGGCCGGGCTGACGCCCTGGCCGTCCGCACCGACGCCGCCGCTCGCGCCGCCGCGTCCGCCCCGCAGCTCACCGGGCCGGCAGCCGAGCGCCCGCTCCAGCCAGCCCGCGTCGGACTGCCAGCGGGCCAGCTGCTCGGCGGTGACGGCGCCGGAGCCGGTGGAGAAGACGTTCAGCAGGACCTTGGAGACGAGGGCCGCGCGCCGCACCTCGGCGGCCCGGTCGCGGGCGTCGTCGTCCTCCGGCTCGGGGGCCATCAGCCCGTCGAACTCGGCGGCCAGCTCCGGGTGCCGCTGCACCACGGAGTCGACGGAGGCGCCCGGGTCGAGCAGTGCGGGCGGCAGTCCGATGTCCTCGACCACGGCCAGGCTCGCCGACTCCAGAGAGGCCTGCTCCTCCGGGTCGAACAGCCGGGCCAGCAGCCGCCAGTACAGCACCTGGCGCCGGTTGTCGTGCGGGTCGGGCACGGCGGCCGGAGCGGTGGCGGGGCCGACGGCCGGTGCGGTGGTGGGGTCGGTCATTTCCGCAGCAGCCTTCCGGCTCGTTCGCGGAGCGCGTCGACGGCGCCGGTGGCGGCCTTCTCCGCGCGGACACCGGCCTTGTCGGTGGTGCCCCCGGCCCACGCGCCGGCGTGGACGGCGACGGTCTTCTTCCGCACGGTCCTCTCCACGGCCAGCGGCTGGACGTGGAACTCCCCGGCGTCCCAGCGGAGCAGCGCCATGCACGCGACGGACGCGGCGACGGCCTCCGCGGTGAGCGGTCCGGCGGCGGGTGTCCGGTCGGTGTCGACGGCCAGGCGGTGCCCGGCGATCTCGAACGCCGTCCCGTCGTCGTCCATGTGTGCCTCGTATCCCTCCAGCAGGACGGGAACGGCGATCCGGGCCGGGTGGCGGTCCAGCGGCGCGGTCGCCGCCGCGGCGGCCGTGGGCAGGGCCACGCGCGCGGTGGTGAAGGCGTCGGCCGGTTCGCCCATGCGGGCGTGCGCGTCGTCCCAGAGCAGGTCGCCCTCGGCGGTGACGGGCATGGCGTCGAGGTCCATCGCGCGGCCCTCGCTCACGGCGGTCAGCAGGGACAGGTGCGGGCGCAGCAGTTGCCACAGACCCGCCCCGACGACGGTGTCGGGCTTCGGGGCGGACGCGGCGGCCCGCACCAGCCGGGGCACGGAGCCGTCGGCGGGCTCGAACACCGCGTGGACCTGGGCCTGTACGGCGGTCGCGTGCTCCTGCACGTCGACCCCGAGCGGCAGCAGGCGGCCGGTGGCCGTACCCCTCGCGGAGGTGCCGGTCGCTCGGGGCACGGTCAGCAGCAGGGCCCGTGACCACAGGTCCGCCCACCGGCGCACCGGTATCCGCTCCAGGGTGGCCCCCGGGCAGGACGCGGCGAGTTCGGCGGCGAATCCGTCCAGCAACGTGGCCTGTCGGCGCAGCGCCGGGTCGGGCAGCATCGCGGAGACGACGGGTGCGGCACCGGCGACCAGCTCGTGGTCGATGCCCTGCCAGCCGGCCCGTGCGAGGTCGCACAGCCAACTACGGGCGGCGGCGAGCAGGTTCGTCGCGTGGTCCGCGCCGTCGGTCCCGGCCACCGGGGCCTCCTCGGCGAGGGGACGGCCGACGGCCTCCGTCACGCGAGCGGTCAGCGCGTCGTGCACGGAGCCGAGCAGCGCGCAGCGGGCGGCGGCCAGTGCGACGAAGTGGTCCTCGCCCGCGGCCCCGGCCGCCGTCCTGTCGGCCGCCTCGCCGACCCGCGCGGCGAGCGGGGTCCCGGCCACGGCGTCGGCCAACTCCATTACTTCGGAGGCCTGTTCGGGTTGAGGTCGGAGCAGGCCGGCGACGAGCGCCGCGTCGAAGGCGTCCACGGCCGCGAGGGCCTCGTCGAGACCGTCGACGCCGTCGAACAGCAGATCGGTGCGCATCAGGCCGCCGCCCTCGTCGTCGGGAACCACTGCATCTCGGGCAGCGGCGCGGTGCTCGGGGCGAGCTCGAGGTATGCCAGGTGCCGCAGGAACCGGCTGAACACGGGCGCCGCGGCCGAGGTGTCACCCTGCGCGGGCCGTGTCCGCGTCATGGCGGTGGTGAGGGCGTCCGCGTCGAGCTCGCCGTCCGCCACCTCGGCCTTCAGGTACCGGGCCACGCGCTCGGCGCCGTACTGCACCACGGCCTCGTCGACCAGGGCCCGGATGTGGTTGCAGAACCACCCCCGCGCGCCGCCGCAGGGACGGTTGTTGTTGGTGCTGCACGCGAACGCGTAGGTCCCGGCGACGACGGACGACACGTACACGCGCCCGATGTCCGACCCGCTGGACACCACTCCCTGCAGCCGCCCGTCCGCCAGCTCGACGAACGGCACCTTGGACAGCTTCCGCGGCCTCGCGGGCGGCACCACCCGTGCCGTGCTCGACCTCTCCCAGACGGACAACGCACCATCTCCCATGCATGCGAAAGGGGACGTCCGCGCCACTTCGACGCCAACACGATGGAAGCTATCCCCGGCCACTGACAACGCGGCCGGAGGGAGTGCGGCCGGGGCGTGACCGGGGGACGACCGGGACGTGACCGCCGCTCGGCACCCGGCCCGCGCGGACGTCCGGGCTTCCTCAACCCGTCGATCAGGTAACGGAGTTCCGGCAGTGGTGTCACAGATACCCGTCGACTCGGTGTTCTTCTCCTGGGCCCCTTGAGGCGTTTCATCACCACTCGGCATACTGCGTGACCCGGGGGGTGCGCACACGCGTACGAGACCACCCCCGGCCGGGTGAAGGGGAATTCGCCCGGCAACTCAGCTAGGGGGAACCTTGCGCAGACAACTCAAGAGAGCGCGCGCGACGGGCGCGGCCACGGTCGCCACGGCGGCCGCCGTGGCGCTCGTGGCGGGCATGACCGGCCCGGCGTCGGCGAACGGGGAACGGACGGCGGCGGGCACCGCGTCCGGTACGGCCGCCGGGGCGTCCGGACCGGCGCACACGAACGCGGCGCAGGCGAAGGCCTCGTCCTCGCCGAAGGCCAAGCACCGCATCACCCTCATCACCGGTGACCGGGTCGCCGTGGACGCCAAGGGCCGCGTGGTCGGCCTGGAGCGGGCCAAGGGGAGGGAGCACATACCCGTCCAGATCCACAGGTCGGGCGGCCACACCCACGTGCTGCCGGCGGACGCCGCCCGGCTGGTCGCGAGCGGCAAGCTCGACCGGCGGCTCTTCGACATCACCGAACTCGGCAAGGACTCCACCCGACGCTCCCAGCAGCGGGGCCTGAAGGTCATCGTGGGGTACCAGGGCCGGGCCGCCGCCGCGAAGGCCGACGTCCGCGACGCCGGCACCCTCCGCCGGACCCTCACCGCCCTGAACGCGGACGCGGTGCAGACCCCGCACGAGGAAACGCCCGACCTGTGGAAGGCGGTCACCGACGGCGACCGGACCGCGTCCGGCATCGCCCACGTCTGGCTCGACGGCGTCCGCAAGGCCGCCCTGGACAAGTCCGTCGCGCAGATCGGCACCCCCAAGGCGTGGGCCGCCGGCTACGACGGCAAGGGCGTGAAGATCGCCGTCCTGGACACCGGTGTCGACGCGACCCACCCGGACCTGAAGGGCCAGGTGACCGCGTCCAAGAACTTCACCAGCTCGTCGAGCACGGGCGACAAGGTCGGCCACGGCACCCACGTCGCGGCGATCGCGGCCGGTACCGGCGCGAAGAGCGGAGGCAAGTACAAGGGCGTCGCCCCCGGTGCCAAGGTCCTCAACGGCAAGGTCCTCGACGACTTCGGCTTCGGTGACGACTCCGGCATCCTCGCCGGCATGGAGTGGGCGGCCGCGCAGGGCGCCGACGTCGTCAACATGAGCCTGGGCGGCGGAGACACCGCCGAGATCGACCCGATGGAAGCGGCGGTCAACAAGCTCTCCGCCGAGAAGGGCATCCTGTTCGCCATCGCGGCGGGCAACGAGGGCCCGGAGTCGATCGGTTCGCCCGGCAGCGCCGACGCCGCCCTCACGGTCGGCGCCGTGGACGACAAGGACAAGCTCGCCGACTTCTCCTCCACCGGCCCCCGCGTCGGTGACGGCGCCGTCAAGCCGGACGTCACCGCGCCCGGCGTCGACATCACGGCCGCCTCGGCCAAGGGCAACCTCATCGCCCAGGAGGTCGGCGAGAAGCCGGCCGGCTACATGTCCATCTCGGGCACGTCGATGGCGACCCCCCATGTCGCGGGCGCGGCCGCGCTCCTGAAGCAGCAGCACCCCGACTGGACCTACACGGAGCTGAAGGGCGCGCTCACCGGTTCCACGAAGGGCGGCGCGTACACGGCGTTCGAGCAGGGCTCCGGGCGGATCCAGGTCGACAAGGCCGTCCAGCAGACGGTGATCGCCGACCCGGCCTCGGTGAGCTTCGGCGTCCAGCAGTGGCCGCACACCGACGACAAGCCGGTCACCAAGCAGCTGACCTACCGCAACCTCGGCACCGAGGACGTCACCCTGAAGCTGACGTCCACCGCCACCAACCCCAAGGGCAAGGCCGCCCCGGCCGGCTTCTTCACCCTGGGCGCCACCACGGTGACGGTCCCCGCGGGCGGCAGGGCCTCCGTCGACTTCACCGTCGACACCCGGCTCGGCGGCACGGTCGACGGCGCCTACTCGGCGTACGTGGTCGCCACGGGCGGCGGCCAGACCGTCCGCACGGCCGCGGCGGTGCAGCGGGAGGCCGAGTCGTACGACGTGAAGCTGAAGTTCCTCGGCCGTGACGGCAAGGCGACCGGCAACTACTTCGCCGCCCTCCTCGGCGTCTCCGGCCTGGGCGCCGACAAGATCCAGTGGCCCTACGACGCCGACGGCACCGTCACCGCCCGTCTGCCCAAGGGTGATTACATCCTGGACTCCTCCGTCCTGGTCGGTACCGACCCGGAGAAGTGGAAGGGCGCCGACTGGATCGCCCAGCCCAAGCTGAGCGTCACCAAGAACACCACCGTCACGGTGGACGCCCGCAAGGCCAAGCCGGTGAAGATCACCGTGCCGGACAAGGCGGCCAAGCCGGAGTTCGCCTCGGCCGACTACATCGTGGAGACGAAGAATTCCGTCTTCGGCTTCGGCTGGTGGCTGGACTCGTACGCCAACTTCCGCTCCGCCCACCTCGGCCCGCAGATCACCGACGGCTCGCTGACCCAGCAGTGGGACGCCCACTGGAGCAAGGGAAGCAAGACGCAGTACAGCACCGTCACCGGCGGCAAGGTCAAGAAGCTCGCCACCGGCTTCACCCGCACCTACAAGGCGTCCGAACTGGCCACGGTGAAGGTCGGCCTGGGCGCGGCGGCGAGCGGCAAGAAGGGCGCGGTCGGCGCCTTCGGCTGGCTGCCGGGAAGCTACTCCGCCTCCTCGATCGGCATCCCGCAGACCCTGCCCGGTACCCGCACCCTGTACCTGTCCACCAAGGGCGGGGTGAAGTGGGACCTCGACTTCGAGCAGCAGGGCGGTGTCGACGCGGACGGCTGGCCGATCACCGAGGCCGGTTACACCGTCGGCGACTCACTGGCCCTCAAGGCCGGCAAGAAGTACTCCCGGACCGTGCACACGGCCGTCTTCGGGCCGCGTGTCACCTCGCAGTTCGGCCTCTTCCGGGACGGCAACAGCATCTACGGGTTCCTCCCGCTGTTCGCCGACGGCAAGGGTAACCCCGGCTCCTCCCTGTTCACCTCGGTCACCACCAGCCTCTACCGCAACGGCACCAAGGTCGGCTCCCACGGCGACCCGCTGTTCGGGGAGGAGGAGTTCGCGGTTCCCTCCGGCGACGCCGCCTACAAGCTGACGACCTCGGTCAAGCGCAGCGCCAAGGTCGCCGCCGCCTCCACCCGCATCGACGCGAGCTGGACCTTCCGTTCCAAGAAGACCTCCGGCCTGAAGCAACTGCCCGCCTCCACGGCCCGCTTCCAGGCGGTCACCGGACTGGACAGCAAGGTCGCCGCGGGCAAGAAGGTCACCTTCCCGGTCACCGTCGAGGGCGCCGCCAAGGGCAAGAACCTCAAGTCGCTCGCGGTGTACGTCTCCTACGACTCCGGGAAGACCTGGAAGAAGACCGACGTCAAGAAGGGCAAGATCACCGTCAAGAACCCCGCCAAGGGGAAGGCGATCTCCTTCCGCGCCAAGATCACCGACAAGAAGGGCAACCAGTCGACGATCTCGATCCACAACGCCTACCACGGCAAGTGAGCCGCCCGCCGGCTCCCTGCTGAGCACCGGGCGGGGGCCCGCCGGAAGCACGGCTTCCGGCGGGCCCTCCGCATGCGGGACGCCACGGGCGGCGGCGGACCCGCGGCCTCAGTGCGGCAGCGTGGCCGGGCTGCCGCCGTTGGCCTCGTAGCCCGCGACCGCCAGGGCCCGGTAGACCGCGAACTCCGCGGCGGGATCGGGGGACAGGGTCCAGGGCAGCGCGCCGACGTGGCCGTCGATGTGTACCAGCTGGTTCATGGCCTCCGCCCAGCGCTCACCCCGGACCAGGAAGAACACCAGAAGGTGCCGGACGTGCGCCGACATCGGGTCGTCGGGGCGGGCCGAGTGCACCGCGTGCAGCGCGCCGTGGACCGCCCTGGTCACCACCTGGCTCTGGTAGAAACCGCTGACCAGGTTCACCTCCGGCAGATGCTCGAACACGGCGAACAGCGGCATCGCGGCCAGCAGCGAACCCTGCGGTGCGCGTGCCGCCGCGGCCTCCGCGAACGAGTTCGCCAGCTCCCGCGAGCCGTGCCACTTCTCGCACCAGTAGTGCAGCGCGGCCAGGTGCGCCCCCATGTGGGCCGGGGCGCGGTCCAGGATCCTCAGCCAGACCTGCTCGAAGTCCTTCTGCTCGTAGGCCAGTCCACGGGCCACCGAGAGCTCCACGATGTACGGGACCGGATCGCCGGGAGCCAGCAGCGCCGCCTGACCGCACGCCGCCTTCGCCTCCTCCATGATGATCCGGAACTCGTCCGTCCCCCGAGTCGCCGTACGCCACGCCTGCTGCACCAGGAACTCCGCGTGCACCGCCGCGCCGCCCGCGTCCTTGGGCGCTTCGGCGCGCCACGCCCGCAGCCACTGCCCGCCCGGCGACTCACCGGCCCCGCCGGGCCGCGCGGCGAGTTCCAGCGAGGCGGCGCCCGCGAAGGCCTGCACGCGCTGCCAGCGCAGCTCGCTCGTCGCGGCCGTACCGGCCAGCAGCTGCTGCGCCCCGCGATAGTCCTGGGTGCGCTGGACCAGGTCCAGGACGTCCAGAAGGTCCTGGTCGGGGCCGGGCATGCGGATGTCCAGCTCCTCCTCGAGGACGAAGCCGTAGGCCGCAGGGTCCGCCGCGTCCGGATGGCCGGGCGACACCTGCGCGATCCCGCCGCGCGTGCGCCTGAGGAACGGCACCAGCACGAAGCCGATCATGACCAGCCCGAGCAGGACCAAGAGAATTTCCATACTCACCAGCGAACCAGATCGCGCCGAAGATTGGCCAACCTGCCGCCTGATCCGTGGAAAACTCCCGGGCGCGTGGGGAACTCCCTGACGCGTCGTCCACCGCGTGCGGACTACCCTCGGGGCCCATGAGCGACAGGCACATCAGTCAACACTTCGAGACGCTCGCGATCCACGCGGGCAACACCGCGGACCCCCTGACCGGCGCGGTGGTCCCGCCGATCTACCAGGTGTCCACCTACAAGCAGGACGGCGTCGGCGGCCTGCGCGGCGGCTACGAGTACAGTCGCAGCGCCAACCCGACCAGGACCGCGCTGGAGGAGAACCTCGCCGCCCTGGAGGGCGGCCGCCGCGGCCTCGCGTTCGCGTCCGGGCTGGCGGCCGAGGACTGCCTGCTGCGTACGCTGCTCAGCCCCGGCGACCACGTGGTGATCCCGAACGACGCCTACGGCGGCACGTTCCGGTTGTTCGCCAAGGTCGTCGCCCGCTGGGGGGTGGAGTGGTCGGTGGCCGACACCAGCGACCCGGCCGCCGTCCGGGCCGCCATCACCCCGAAGACCAGGGTCGTGTGGGTGGAGACCCCCTCCAACCCGCTGCTCGGCATCACCGACATCGCCGCCGTCGCCCAGGTCGCCCGGGACGCCGGCGCCCGCCTCGTCGTCGACAACACCTTCGCCACGCCCTACCTCCAGCAGCCGATCGCGCTCGGCGCGGACGTCGTCGTGCACTCCCTGACCAAGTACATGGGCGGCCACTCGGACGTCGTCGGCGGCGCCCTGATCACCGGCGACGCGGAGCTCGGCGAGGAGCTGGCCTACCACCAGAACGCGATGGGCGCGGTCGCCGGGCCGTTCGACTCCTGGCTGGTGCTGCGCGGCACCAAGACGCTCTCGGTGCGCATGGACCGGCACAGCGAGAACGCCACCAAGGTCGCCGACATGCTCAGCCGGCACGCGCGCGTGACGAGCGTCCTCTACCCGGGGCTGCCGGAGCACCCCGGCCACGAGGTCGCCGCCAAGCAGATGCGCTCCTTCGGCGGCATGGTCTCCTTCCGTGTGGAGGGCGGCGAGGAGGCGGCCGTCGAGGTCTGCGACCGGGCCGAGGTGTTCACGCTGGGCGAGTCCCTGGGCGGCGTCGAGTCGCTGATCGAACACCCCGGGCGCATGACGCACGCGTCCGTGGTCGGCTCCGCGCTCGAGGTCCCCGGCGACCTGGTGCGCCTCTCTGTGGGCATCGAGAACATCGACGACCTGCTCGAAGACCTCCAGCAGGCCCTCGGCCGGTAAGGCCGCGCGGGGGCTCCGGCGCGGTGCGCACCCGGCCGGTTCACCAGCCCGTCAGGGGTGGAGTCGTCTCCGACGGCGGCTCCACCCACGGGTGCGTGGTCAGCGCCCAGATCACGAGGGCCAGGCTCGCCGCGAGCAGCACCAGCCACCCCAGGCGGCGGGCGAGCGCCCTGCGCCGCAGCATGCGGGCACCGCGGCGCACGGCCTGTGCGTGCAGGTCGGGCGGCACCGGTGGCGGTGCCTGCTCCAGCAGCCGCCGTACGGCCGCCGCACGGCCCCAGCTCATGACGACACCGCCCTGACGCCCCGCACCGCCGGAGTCGGCGCACGCCGCCGCTGGTCCAGTACCGCGGTCGTCGCGCGGTTGCAGATCGCGCGGACCCGGTCCGTGGACAGGCCGAGCAGGGCCGCCGTCTGCTCCTCGGCGACATCCTCGTAGAGCCGCAGCACCAGGATCAGACGCTCCTGCGGGCCGAGCCCGGCCAGCGGGCCCGCGGGCTGCGGACGGGAGCGGAGCAGGCCGCCGCGCTCGTGCCAGGCGGTACGGGCGAAGCGGGTGGCCAGGTACTGGCGGGTCCGGTCGTAGGGATCGTCACCGCGCAGCCGGTCCCAGCACGCGTACGTGTGGGCCAGAGCCAGGGTCAGCAGGCGCCGCGCGCGGGGGTTGTCGTCCCGCGCCTCCGCGGTGAGCAGGGTGGCGGCATGCAGCAGCCGCCCGGCCGCACCCGCGACGAACGCCTCGAACTCGCGGGCCCGGCGGACGTCCCGGGACGCATGTCCTGGTAGCAACCGCGCCTCCCGCACAACCCTGCCCGAGCCGGTCCCGGCCGCGAACGGCCTTCGGCGGGCGCGTGCGACGGGACCCGGTCTCATCTCAGGGCAGGGTCGGCCCCGCGGTCAAGAGCCGCGCACGGCTCGGCGCGCAGACTGCCCGGCACCCAGGTCCTCTCGTACGGACCAGGCCGGTTCGGGCCGGAACAACCGGAACGACCGGGCCGGTCGGATCAGGAATCCGACCGGCCGTCCTCCGGCCCCGGCCCCCCCGGAACCGACATCCGCGCGGAGAGCGCGCCGTTGAAGCGCGTGAGGAGCGCGCAGAACACCTCGCGCTCCCCCGGCTCCCAGTCATGGGTCAGGTCGGCCATCAACTGGCGCCGTGAGGAGCGCACTTCCTCCAGACGCGCCTGCCCGCGCGGAGAAAGCTGGAGCACGACCGCCCGGCCGTCCTCGGGATGCGAGGTGCGCTTCACCAGTCCGGTGTCCACCAGCGGGGCCACCTGCCGGGTGACGGTCGACGAGTCGATGCCCATGCCGGCGGCGAGCGCCTTGACACCCATCGGGCCTTCCTTGTCGAGACGGTTGAGCAGGAGATAGGCGGCGCGGTCCATGGAGTTGCGTACCTGGCCGACGCCGCCCAGCCGGGTCTGTTCGGCGCGCCGGGCGAACAGCGCCACCTCGTGCTGCAGCGTGTCGAGAAGACCGGTGTCACCGACGGTCGTCGTGTCCATCGACATGTCAGGTGTAGTGGGCATGGCCGGAGGCTCACTTCGTGGAGGGCTGCTCATTGGGGGACAGAGTACGCGGCCGGGGCCCCCGTCGTACCGGCGCTGCGCAAAGCCGTATCCGCGGATCGGCCACCGCGATCGCCGACGGCGGGGAACTGCGATGCTGGAGTCATGAGCTACGGCACGGCTGACTCCCTGCGCACCGTCACACCCGACGACGTGCGCGGCGCCCGGAAGACGCTCTCGGGTGTGGCCAGGGTGACCGCGATGGAGAGCAGCAGGCACCTGTCCCGGACGGTGGGCACACCGGTGCACCTCAAGTGCGAGAACCTCCAGCGGACGGGGTCCTTCAAACTGCGGGGCGCGTACGTCCGGATCGCCGGGCTGCTGCCCGAGCAGCGCGCCGCCGGTGTGGTCGCGGCGAGCGCCGGCAACCACGCACAGGGCGTCGCGCTCGCGTCCTCGCTGCTCGGGGTGCGGTCGACGGTGTTCATGCCGAAGGGCGCCCCGCTGCCGAAGATCAGCGCCACCCGGGAATACGGCGCCGAGGTGCGCCTGCACGGCCAGGTGGTCGACGAGGCGCTGGCCGCCGCCGAGGAGTACGCGGACGAGACGGGTGCCGTGCTGATCCACCCCTTCGACCACCCCGACGTCATCGCGGGCCAGGGCACCGTGGGCCTGGAGATCCTGGAGCAGTGCCCCGAGGTGCGCACGATCGTCGTCGGCATGGGCGGCGGCGGACTGATCGCCGGGATCGCCGTCGCGGTGAAGGCGCTGCGGCCGGACGTACGGATCATCGGGGTGCAGGCGGCGGGCGCGGCGGCGTACCCGCCCTCACTGGCGGCCGGGTACCCGGTGTCGGTGCGCCACCCGGCGACGATGGCCGACGGCATCAAGGTGGGGCGGCCCGGCGACGTGCCGTTCGGGATCGTCGAGCACCTGGTGGACGAGGTCCGCACGGTCACCGAGGGCGAGCTGTCCGCCGCCCTGCTGCTGTGCCTGGAGCGGGCCAAACTGGTCGTCGAGCCGGCCGGGGCGAGCCCGGTCGCGGCGCTGCTGAGCCGCCCCGACGCGTTCGCGGGCCCGGTCGTCGCCGTGCTGTCCGGTGGCAACGTCGACCCGGTGCTGATGGAGCGGGTGCTGCGGCACGGCATGGCGGCACAGGGCCGCTACCTGGCCGTCCGGCTGCGGCTGACGGACCGGCCGGGCGCTCTCGCGTCGCTTCTCGGGGCGTTGTCGGTGGTGGACGCCAACGTCCTCGACGTGAGCCATGTACGGACCGATCCGCGGCTCGGGCTCACGGAGGTGGAGGTCGAAGTACACCTGGAGACGAAGGGCCCGGAGCACTGCGCCGAGGTCGAACAGGCCCTGCGGGACGCGGGTCACACGGTCCTGCGCGGCATGGACTGACCCGGCGCCCGGCCCGTGCGGCTCGGCGACGGCATGACGAAGCCCCCGGCACCGCGGTGGGGACGCTCACGCGTCCCGCGACGGGCACGGCGCCGGGGGCACCCTCACGGTCCTGAGCCGTGGACTGGGGGTCAGCCCTTGTACGGCTCGGCCTTCAGGATCTTCACGGAGGCCGTCTTGCCGTTCGGCAGCTCGTACTCCACGGTCTCGCCGACCCTGTGGCCGGACACCCCGGTACCCAGCGGGGACTGCGGGGAGTACGTCTCGATGTCCGCACTCGCGTACTCGCGCGAGGCGAGGAGGAAGGTCAGCGTGTCGTCCTCGTCGCCGTCGAAGGCGATCGTCACGACCATGCCCGGCGCCACCGAACCGTCGGCCGCCGGCGCCTCACCTACCTTGGCGCTTTCGAGGAGCTGGGTGAGCTGCCGCACGCGGAGCTCCTGCTTGCCCTGCTCCTCCTTGGCCGCGTGGTACCCGCCGTTCTCCCGCAGGTCGCCCTCCTCGCGCGCGGCGGCGATCTTGGCGGAGATCTCCGTACGCGCGGGACCAGTAAGGTATGCAAGCTCGTCCTTGAGCTTGTTGTACGCCTCCTGCGTCAGCCAGGTGGCGTTCTCGCTGGTCTGGGTCACTGGTGCTCCTCGTAGGTGCTGGAATACAAAGCAACGCCCTCCCTGAAGGATGTTCCTCCACGGATGGGCGAAACCACGAGCCTAACAATTCAGCGGCCAAAGGGGGAGGACATATGCCATCGGGGCTGTTTTTTCGCAGGTCAGCAGCACTGTGTCGCTCGTGACACCGGTCCCCGGCAGCGGGGAGCCGTCCGGAGCCGGCCGGAGTCAGTCGGCGTGGCAGCCGAGCAGCTCGGCCGTCGCGCCCGGGGAGGTCGTGCGGAGCGTGACGACCTCGTCGAAGCGCGTGCCGTCCCCGTCGAAGCGGAAGTCGGCGCGGCCCACCTCGGCGCCGTCCACGGCCTGGGACCGCACCGTGCAGTAGCCGTCCACGCCCGCGTCCTTGTGGACCTCCAGGCGCACCCGCACGGTGTCCTTCGCGGTGTCGAAACCGATCATCTCGCCGCTGATCCTGCTGCCCGCGACGTAGTGGTAGCCGAACCAGCCGATCAGGGCCACCATCACCGCGGCCAGGACCGCGCCGACGATCTTGAGGGTGCGGTCGGCACGTTCGTCCGAGGTGCGGCCGTACCGGCCCTCGGGCGGTCGCGTGCTCGCCGTACTCATGATCGTCTCCTCGGCTGAAAAAAGGGGGGACGCCTGCTCCGGGCGGGGCCCGGTACCGGGCTCCGGAATTATTCGTCCCCGGCTTCGGTCACTATAGAAGTCTTCCGCCCGTCGCCCGACCGCCACCCCACCGCGACGTCCCACGGGGACGACAGCCGGTGGGACCGCACCGGGCACCCCGGGCGCCTACCGACTGAGGAATGAGTCTTGACTGACCAGCTGCGACTGATGGCCGTGCACGCCCACCCCGACGACGAGTCGAGCAAGGGCGCGGCCACCATGGCGAAGTACGTGTCCGAGGGGGTGGACGTGCTGGTCGTGACCTGCACGGGCGGGGAGCGCGGCTCCATCCTCAACCCCAAGCTGCAGGGCGACCCGTACATCGAGGAGAACATCCACGAGGTGCGCAGGAAGGAGATGGACGAGGCCCGGGAGATCCTCGGCGTGAAGCAGGAGTGGCTCGGCTTCGTCGACTCCGGCCTGCCCGAGGGCGACCCGCTGCCCCCGCTGCCCGAGGGCTGCTTCGCCCTGGAGGACGTCGACAAGGCGGCCGGCGAGCTGGTGCGGAAGATCCGCGCGTTCCGTCCCCAGGTGATCACCACCTACGACGAGAACGGCGGCTACCCGCACCCCGACCACATCATGACCCACAAGATCACGATGGTGGCCTTCGAAGGCGCGACGGACACCGAGAAGTACCCGGAGAGCGAGTTCGGCCCGGCCCACCAGCCGCTGAAGGTCTACTACAACCAGGGCTTCAACCGCCCCCGCACCGAGGCGCTGCACCGGGCGCTGCTGGACCGCGGCCTGGAGTCGCCGTACGGGGACTGGCTCAAGCGCTGGGCGGAGTTCGAGCGCAAGGAGCGCACGCTCACCACGCACGTCCCGTGCGGGGACTTCTTCGAGACCCGTGACAAGGCCCTGATCGCGCACGCCACCCAGATCGACCCCGACGGCGGCTGGTTCCGGGTGCCGATGGAGATCCAGAAGGAGGTCTGGCCCACCGAGGAGTACGAGCTCGCGAAGTCGCTCGTCGACACATCCCTCCCCGAGGACGACCTCTTCGCGGGCATCCGGGACAATGCCTGACATGAGCGCTAGCGCAAGCCTGGCAATGAGCCACCTGGTCACCCTCGCCGAAGTCGACAAGGACAAGGTCACCCCCGGTGTCCTCGGCTTCATCGTCTTCGCGGTGATGGCCCTGGCGGTCTGGGGCCTGATGAAGTCGATGACCCGCCACATGAACCGGGTCGACTTCGACGAGTCCGCGGACCGCCGGACCGGATCCGAGAACGCCGCGAAGACGGCGTCGTCCGGCGCGGCCGCGGGTGCGCCGTCCGACGGGGCGGAGAAGAAGAAGCAGGGTTGAGCCACGTAGCCTTCCGGCCCCCGGAGGGCTACGCGGCGGCACCCCGCCGGACCCGTACCCCTACGTGGTCGGCCCCATGGCCACCCCCATCACCTCACGGGCGTGGCGGCTGGGGACCATGCCGAGGCGCCAGGCCTGCCAGCCCGCCTCCAGACTCACCCCGCGCTCCAGCAGGAGCTGGTAGGCGTCCACGTAGTCGCCCAGCTTCTCGTCGCGGGCGGCGTGCGCGGTCCGGGCCAGCTGCGCCAGGTCCTCCTGGGCCACCGCCGTACCGACCTCGGCACCGCCCGGGGCCGCGTACGGCAGGAGCGTGCAGCGCAGGAACCGGGCCCAGTCCTCGCCGCGTCGGTCCCCGTAGGACGTGAACAGCGCCGCCGCCTCGTCGCACAGGGCCAGCGCCTGCTGGGTACGGGCATTGCCCGCGTCGACGACCGCCAGCTCCAGGCACGTCCACGCCTCGCCGTGGGCCACACCGATCCGCTGGAAGTCCGCGCGGGCGTCGACCAGCAGCTGGCGGGCGAAGCCCGAGTTGCGCAGCGAACCGGTCTGCGCGGCCCGCTGGTCACGGGTCACCCGGGCCGAATGGTGCCGGGCGCAGGCCAGCCCGTAGACGTCCCGCATCCGGGAGAACATGGTGCGGGACCGCTCCAGCTCGCGCACCGCCCGGTCCAGGTCCCCGGTCTCCTCCAGCGCCTGGCCCAGGTAGTACAGCGTCCACGCCTCTCCGCGCGCGTCCTCGTTGTCCCGGTGCCGGGCGGCGGCCCGCCGCAGCTCCTCCACCGCCGGCGCGGCGTCCCCGCCGATCAGCCGGGCCCGGGCCAGCTGGGTCAGCGCCCACGCCTCGCCCCGGGCGTCCCGGGTACGGCCGTACAGCTCCAGCGCCTCGCGCAGCTCGGACTCGGCGCGCGGCACGTCACCCGTGCGCAGCCTCAGCTGTCCGAGCTGGAAGTGCGCCCAGGCCTGACCGTGCACGGACTCGCCCGCGCGGTGCAGCACCAGCGACTCGGTGAGCAGGTCCAGCGCCTCGGACAGCCGGGAGCGGTCGCGTTCCACCGCGCCCAGCGCGTGCATCGTCCACGCCCGGTCGGTGGCCAGCTGGGGCGCGGACTGCAGGTCCATCGCCTCCCGCAGCCTCGCCGACGCCTCCGTCAGATTGCCCTGGTGGTGCAGCGTGATGCCGAGGGAGGTCAGCGCCCGCGCGGCCCCCGCGTCGTGATGGGCCTCCCGGTACAGGTCGACCACCGAGGACAGCGTCGTCCGCGCCTTGTCCAGCTCACCCAGCTGGCGTGCCGCGATACCCGTGCGCCACTGCACCGAACGCATCAGCAGCCCCTCGTCCACGGCCTGCGCCAGCTCGTTGATCTCACCGAGGCGGTACAGGTCTCCGCGCAGCAGGCAGTAGTCGCACAGCGCGCCGAGGAGATTGAGCACCGCCGCCTGGTTCACGCCCTCCGAGTGCCGCAGCGCCGCCGTGATGAAGCTCGACTCGTCGTCCAGCCAGCGCAGCGCCTCGTCCAGCGAGGTGAAGCCGTACGGGCCGAAGCGGTCCGAGCGGGTCGACATGTTGCCGTCGACCAGCCGCAGCACCGAGTCGGCGAGCTCGGAGTAGTTCACGATCAGCCGTTCCTGCGCCGCCGTCCGCTCGGCCGGGTCCTCCTCGTCCAGGAGGCGGGCCAGCGCGAAGGCGCGCACGAGGTCGTGCAGCCGGTACCGGCCGGGCCGCACCGGGGTGATCAGACCGGCCCGGGACAGCGCCTGGAGGTGCCGGGCCCCCTCGGCCTCGTCGGTGGCCAGCAACGCGGCCGCCGCCGCGGCGCCCAGCGACACCCGGCCGGCCAGCGCCAGCCGGCGCAGCAGCCGCCGCAACGTCTCCGGCTGGTCGGTGTAGCGCAGCCACAGGGCGCGCTCGACCGGGCTCACCGGGCCGTAGGCGCCCAGGTCGGTGGCGAGCGCGCGCGGGGAGCGCGGGCCCAGGGAGGAACCGGCGATCCGCAGCGCCAGCGGCAGCCCGCCGCACAGTTCCCGGACCCGGTCGGCGGAGTCGGCGGCCTCGCTGCCGGACCCCGACGAGTCCTGCGCGACGGCGGCCAGCAGCTCCTCGGCGCCCGCCGCGTCCAGGGCGCGCACCGGCAGCTGGTGCACCCGGGCCGGCAGGTCGTCGGGCAGGCCGAGCGGCGCGCGGGAGGTCACCAGGACCAGGCTGTCGGAACGCTCCGGCAGCAGCGTGCGGACCTGCTGCGGATCCGCCGCGTCGTCGAGGACGACCGTCACCGGCATGCCCGTCACATGCTGGTGGTACAGCTCGCTCAGCCGTCTCACCTGCTGGCCGGGGGAGGACCGCTCACGGAACAGCAGCTGCTCGCGGGGCGCACCCAGCCGGTTCAGCAGGTGCAGCAGCGCGTCCCGGGTGGACAGCGGCGGCTCACCGGGACTGTCGGCGCGCAGATCGACCACGCAGGCGCCGCGGAAGTAGTCCTTCAGGTCGTGTGTCGCGCGTACCGCGAGGGTGGTCCGGCCGCTGCCGGGCTCCCCGTGCAGCACCACCACCGTCGGCTGTGTCTCCGTGCTCGCGCGCGCCGCCCGCACCCACTGCCGGATCCGCGCCATCTCCTGCCGCCGCCCGGCGAACGGCCCCACCGGCTCCGGGAGTTGCCCGAACGACTGCTCCAGCACGCTCCGCCCGCGGGCCGCCGCGCTCTTGTCCGCGCCGCGCAGCCGAGGCCCCGTCTGCGGGGGGCCCGTGGACGCGGTGAGTATCCGCTGCTGGTCCAGGAACGGCCGGATGCCCCGCACCTCCAGCGCCGTCAGCCACTGCAGCCGCAACTGCTCCGGCCCGCCCGGCTGACTCGCCGCGCCGGCCCGGTGGTGCGCGGCGGGCACATGCGCGCCCACCACCTTCACCACGGTCGCCGCCGCGCCGATCACCCCGACGGCCGCGCCCGCGCCCAGCGCCGTCCCGGTCCCCGTACCGAGGGCGAGGTCGGCGGCCACGGCCGCGAGCCCGGCCACCCCGGCCACGAGCAGCGGCGTCCCGGCGCCCTCACGGGCGTACCGCTGGCGGAAGGTGAGCTGCCCGGCCGCCGCCTCGTCCAGCGCGCGGGTGTACGCCTCGTACTCCTCGGCCGCCGTCCGCGCGATCGCGTCCAGCGCCCCGCGCGCCCGGGACAGCAGCACTTTTCCGTCGGCACGCCCGCCCGACCGGCGTACCTCTTCCTCCACAGCCCGTGCCAGCAGCCGCTCCGCGTCCGCACGATGACCGTCCCGCATGTCACGTCCCCCTCCGGCGGCCTCGGTCGCCCCCGGTGTGCCCGGGAGTCCTCGGGTCCCTTCCGACCCATCCCCGAGACCCCTGCCGGTTATGCGTCGGCCAAGTGTCCTGCGCACGAAGCTTCTTGGGGAGGGGGAGGCAGGAAGGAACCCGGGAGCGCGGCGATGCGGGGAGAGGAGCCGAATGCTCCCGGGAGCCGTCCGGGCCGCCGCCGGGGGCCGCTCCCCGGCCGCGGGCGGACGGGCCGGCGCACCGGTGTACCGGCGTGCCCCGATCGGCGGACGGTCCCCCGGCCGCCGGGCCCCGCCGGAGGCCGGTGACACCCCTCCACGGGGGTACTGGGGCAGGATGGAGCACATGGCGAACCGACTGGCCCACGAGACGTCCCCGTACCTCCTTCAGCACGCCGAGAACCCCGTCGACTGGTGGCCCTGGTCGGACGAAGCCTTCGCACGGGCGCGCGAGCGGAACGTGCCCGTCCTGCTGAGCGTCGGCTACGCGAGCTGCCACTGGTGCCACGTCATGGCGCACGAGTCCTTCGAGGACCGGGCCACCGCCGACTACCTGAACGAGCACTTCGTGAGCGTCAAGGTGGACCGCGAGGAGCGCCCCGACGTGGACGCCGTCTACATGGAGGCGGTACAGGCGGCGACCGGGCAGGGCGGCTGGCCGATGACCGTGTTCCTCACCCCCGGCGCCGAGCCGTTCTACTTCGGCACCTACTTCCCGCCCGAGCCCCGGCACGGCATGCCGTCCTTCCGGCAGCTGCTCCAGGGCGTGCACCAGGCGTGGGAGGAGCGCCGGGACGAGGTCACCGAGGTCGCCGGGAAGATCGTGCGGGACCTGGCCGGGCGGGAGATCTCCTACGGCGACGCACGGCTCCCGGGCGAGGAGCAGCAGGCGCAGGCGCTGCTCGGGCTCACGCGGGAGTACGACGCGCAGCGCGGCGGGTTCGGCGGGGCGCCGAAGTTCCCGCCGTCCATGGTGCTCGAGTTCCTGCTCAGGCACCACGCCCGCACCGGCTCCGAGGGCGCCCTGCAGATGGCGCGGGACACCGCCGAGCGCATGGCCCGCGGCGGCATCTACGACCAGCTCGGCGGCGGTTTCGCCCGGTACTCCGTGGACCGGGACTGGACGGTGCCGCACTTCGAGAAGATGCTCTACGACAACGCCCTGCTCTGCCGGGTCTACGCCCATCTGTGGCGGTCCACCGGCTCCGAGCTCGCGCGCCGGGTCGCGCTGGAGACCGCCGACTTCATGGTCCGCGAACTGGGCACGCCCGAGGGCGGGTTCGCCTCCGCGCTGGACGCGGACAGCGACGACGGCAGTGGTCGGCACGTCGAGGGCGCCTACTACGTCTGGACGCCGGAGCAGTTGCGCGAGGTGCTCGGCGCGCAGGACGCCGAACTCGCCGCGCGGTACTTCGGGGTGACCGAGGAGGGCACCTTCGAGGAGGGTGCCTCGGTGCTGCAACTGCCGCAGCAGGAAGAGGTGTTCGACGCCGACCGGATCGGCGGGGCCGGCGGGGTCAAGGAGCGGCTGCTCGCGGCGCGAGGCGCCCGCCCGGCCCCCGGCCGGGACGACAAGGTCGTCGCCGCCTGGAACGGGCTGGCGATCGCCGCGCTCGCCGAGACCGGCGCCTACTTCGACCGGCCGGACCTGACCGAGGCCGCGGTCGCCGCCGCCGACCTGCTGGTCCGGGTGCACCTCGACGACCACGCCCGGATCGCCCGCACCAGCAGGGACGGCCGGGTCGGTGCCAACGCGGGCGTCCTGGAGGACTACGCCGATGTCGCCGAGGGCTTCCTCGCGCTGGCCTCGGTGACCGGGGAGGGGGTGTGGCTGGAGTTCGCCGGTCTGCTCCTCGACCATGTGCTGGTCCGCTTCACCGACCCGGAGACGGGCGCCCTGTACGACACGGCGTCCGACGCCGAGCGGCTCATCCGGCGCCCGCAGGACCCGACCGACAACGCCGTGCCGTCCGGCTGGACGGCCGCCGCCGGGGCGCTGCTGGGGTATGCGGCGCAGACCGGCTCCGAGCCGCACCGCACCGCTGCGGAGCGGGCGTTGGGCATGGTGAAGACGCTCGGGCCGCGGGTGCCGCGGTTCGTCGGCTGGGGTCTCGCGGTCGCCGAGGCGGCGCTGGACGGGCCGCGGGAGGTCGCGGTGGTCGGTCCGGCGCTCGACGATCCGGCCACGGCGGCCCTGCACCGCAGGGCACTGCTGGGTGTCGCCCCGGGTGCGGTGGTCGCCGTCGGCGCGCCGGAGAGCGACGAGTTCCCGCTGCTGGCCGACCGCCCCCTGGTGGGCGGGGAACCGGCCGCGTACGTCTGCCGCAACTTCACCTGCGACGCGCCGACCACCGACCCCGACCGGCTGAGCACGGCCCTGGGCGGCTGAGGTGGCGAGACGGACAGCGGCGGCGAGAGCGATCGGTCCCCACCAGGCTCACCGGCACCCGAGTTGCCCGGTTGACGGGGAAACCGGCCACAGGATGGCCTGATCAGGACGCAACCGGTTGCCTGAAGCGACGACGCGCAACATCTTCTTTATCCGAACACCTCCCGGATTTCACAACTCCCCCCTAATGTCTGCACGGTGACGTGACAGAGGTGCGCCATGTCAGCGATGCGCGCCGTCACGCGCCGGGGGATACGGGATCTGGGGGGATCTTCTTGCTCACGTCTGTGTTCATCTCTGTCGTTTCGCTGGCCTTGTTCTGGATGGCCGCGTTCACCCTGTGGTGGCAGATGCATGCCTGGCGCACGCCGGAAGTGCTGGCCTCCACCCGGTTCAGCAGTCCGGACGGGGGAGAGCACCGTTCCTTCTCGCTGCTGTTACCCGCCCGGCACGAGCAGGCGGTGCTCGACCACACCATCCAGCGGCTGCTGGAATCGAGTCACACCGACTTCGAGATCATCGTGATCGTCGGCCACGACGACCCGGAGACCGCCGCGGTCGCCGAGGCGGCGGCCGACCGCGACCCACGCGTCCGGGTCGTCGTCGACACGCACGAGAAGAAGAACAAGCCGAAGGCCATGAACACGGCGCTGCCGCACTGCCGCGGCGATGTCGTCGGGGTGTTCGACGCCGAGGACCAGGTCCACCCGGAGCTGCTCGCCCATGTCGACCACGCCTTCCGCTCCACGGGCGCGGACGTCGTCCAGGGCGGGGTGCAGCTGATCAACTTCCACTCCAGCTGGTACAGCCTGCGCAACTGCCTCGAGTACTTCTTCTGGTTCCGCTCGCGGCTCCATCTGCACGCGCAGAAAGGTTTCATTCCGCTGGGTGGCAACACCGTCTTCGTCCGCACCGACGTGCTGCGGGCGGCGGACGGCTGGGACCCCGACTGCCTCGCCGAGGACTGCGACCTCGGCGTCCGGCTCTCCAGTGTGGGCAAGCGGGTCGTCGTCGCGTACGACTCCGACATGGTGACCCGGGAGGAGACCCCCGGCTCACTGATGTCGCTGCTGAAACAGCGCACCCGCTGGAACCAGGGCTTCCTCCAGGTGTACCGGAAGAAGGACTGGAAGCAACTGCCCACGTTCGGGCAGCGGCTGCTGGCCCGCTACACCCTGGTGACGCCGTTCCTGCAGGCGTTCACCGGAGTGATCATCCCACTGAACGTGGCGATCGCGCTGTTCCTCGACGTGCCCGTCGGCATCGCCTTCGTCACCTTCCTGCCGGCCGTCACCGCCCTGGTCACCTTCGTGTTCGAGGTGGTCGGGCTGCACGACTTCGGCAAGCAGTACGGGCTCCGGGTCCGCTCCGTGCACTACCTCAAGCTCGTCGCCGGCGGCCCCTTCTACCAGGTGCTCCTCGCCGGCGCCGCGATCCGTGCCGTCTGGCGTGAGCAACGTGGTCGCAACGACTGGGAGTTGACCACGCATGTCGGCGCGCACCTCGCCACGGACGGCGTGACCCGAGAGGACGTTCCCGCGTGACCTCCACCCTCCCCGCGGCGAACGCCGCGGAAGCGATGGCCGCTGCCCGAAGCCGGACCACCGAGACCACCGGGACGCCCCCGAAGGGCCCCGCCCGGCGCGGCCCTGATCCCGGGGCCGGACCCACCCGCACCCGCCGGCGGACGGGACCGCTGAGCCGACTGCGCTCCTCCCGCTCCGACCTCCTCCTGTGCGGTGTCCTCCTGGTGGCGATCCTCGTCGTCCAGTGCTGGAACATCGGCTCCTACCCGACCCTCAGCGACGACGAGGGCACCTATCTCGCCCAGGCCTGGGCCGTCCAGGAGGGCAGGGGCCTCGCCCACTACACCTACTGGTACGACCACCCGCCCCTCGGCTGGATCCAGCTCGCCGTGCTGACCTGGATCCCCGCGATGATCAGCCCCGAGTCGATGACCGTCGGCACCATGCGTGCCGTGATGCTGCTGGTCAGCGGTGTCAGCGCAGTCCTCGTCTACGTCCTCGGGCGGCGATTCGCACTGCCTCGCTGGGCGGCCGGCCTCGGCATGGTCCTGTTCGGGCTGTCCCCGCTGTCGGTGGTGCTCCAGCGCGAGATCTTCCTCGACAACCTCGCGGTGATGTGGACGCTGCTCGCGTTCACCCTCGCCGCTTCCCCGAGCCGTCACCTCTGGCACCACTTCGGTGCCGGGATCGCCGCCGCCACGGCGGTGCTCACCAAGGAGACGATGCTCGTCGTCCTGCCCGCCCTGTTCGTCACCGCGTGGCGGCACAGCCACCGGGACACCCGCAAGTTCGCGCTGACCGGCGCCGTCACGGCCTGCGCGCTGATCGGGTTCTCGTATCCGCTGTTCGCCCTGCTCAAGGGCGAGCTGTTGCCGGGCGGCGGGCACGTCTCCCTGTGGGAGGGCGTCCAGTACCAGCTGACCAGACCCGGTTCGGGGTTCATCCTCGACCAGGGCTCCGGCTCGTGGGACGTCCTGCAGTCCTGGCTGTACTACGACCGGGTGCTGCCGCTGGGCGGCCTGGCCGGCGCACTGCTGCTGCTCGCCACCTGGCGCTGGTCGGTCACCGCTCGCGCGCTCGCCGGACCTGCGCTCGCCGTGGCGATCCTCGCCGTGCTCGCCCTGCGCCCGAGCGGCTACCTGCCCGCCATGTACGTGATCCAGGCGCTGCCGTTCCTCGCGCTCGTCCTCGCCGGCGGCACCGCGAGCGTCGCCCACGCCGTGCTGCGCCGGTGGCGGTCCGACACCGAGCGCCGGTCCGTCGGGTACGCCCGGTACGCGCTTGCCGTCGCCCTCGCCCTCGCCGCCTGCGCCCACGTCGTGCCCCGGTGGTACGACGGTGCCCGCACCGCCGTCACCGCCGACGCCAACGCTCCCTATGAGGCCGCGTCGCACTGGATGACCACCGAGGTGGCCGACCCGGGCGGCACCCGGGTGCTGGTGGACGACGCGATGTGGCTGGACCTGGTGCACGCCGGTTATCGGCCGGGGCTCGGCGCCATCTGGTTCTACAAGGCCGACCTGGACCCGGCCGTGACGAAGACGATGCCACGTGGTTGGCGGGACGTCGACTACGTGGTCGCCTCGCCGACCGTACGGCGCGACGCGGTGGACCTGCCCAACGTCAAGGCGGCCATCGAGCACTCGGAGCCGGTCGCCGTGTTCGGCACGGGCGCGGACCGCATCGAGATCCGCCAGGTCGACACCACCGGAGGAACCCGATGAGCCACGATTCCACGGTCCCCGGCGAGCTCGAGGCCCCCGCCGTCGCCCCGGCCGCTGCGGGCGTGCCGGAGCCCGGCGCGGTCACGATCGTCGTGCCGACGTTCAACGAGTCGGCGAACGTACGGCAGTTGCTGCGGTTGATCACCGAGTCGGTGCCGGCCCGGCTGCCCTGCGAGGTCCTCTTCGTGGACGACTCCACCGACGACACCCCTGACGTCGTCCGCGAGGCGGCCCGCGACTGCTCCTTCCCGGTGACCGTGCTGCACCGGGAGGAGGCGGTGGGCGGCCTCGGCGGCGCCGTGGTGGAGGGCATCCGGGCGGCCTCCTCGGACTGGGTCGTCGTCATGGACGGCGACTGCCAGCACCCGCCCTCCCTGGTGCCGGAGCTGGTGGCGACGGGGGAGCGGGAGCAGGCCCAACTGGTCGTCGCCTCCCGGTACATCGCGGGAGGCAGCCGAGCCGGGCTGGCCGGAAGCCACCGGGTGGCGGTCTCGCGCGGGGCGACCTGGCTGACCAAGTCCCTGTTCCCGCGGCGGCTGCGCGGCATCAGCGACCCGATGAGCGGCTTCTTCGCCGTCCGCCGCAGCGCCGTCACGGCCGACGTCCTCAAGCCCCTCGGCTACAAGATCCTCCTCGAACTGGCCGTCCGCAGCCGTCCCCGCACGGTCGGCGAGGTGCCGTTCGTCTTCCAGGACCGGTTCGCCGGCACGTCCAAGTCGACCGCCAGGGAAGGGCTGCGCTTCCTGCGGCACCTCGTCGGGCTGCGCATGGAGTCCTCGTCGGCCCGCATGATCGCCTTCGGGCTGATCGGGCTGACCGGCTTCGTGCCCAACCTGCTGGCGCTGTGGGCGCTGACCGGGGCGGGCCTGCACTATCTGCCGGCCGAGATCGTCGCCAACCAGTTCGGCGTGGCCTGGAACTTCCTGCTGATCGAGACACTGCTGTTCCGCGAGCGGCGGCGGCACCGCCACTGGGCCGACCGCACGGCGCGGTTCGCGCTGCTGGCCAACGCCGATCTGCTGCTGCGGCTGCCGCTGATCGCACTCCTGGTCGGCCTGTTCGGGATGGCCGTACTGCCGGCCACCGCGCTGGCCCTCGTCACCACCTTCGTCCTGCGCTTCGCCGCCACCGAGGCGCTGGTGTACCTGCCCCGGAAGAGACGCACCGCGAAGAGCCGCACCACAAGGCGCCATCAGGAAGAGAGCCGCACCGACGAGAGCCGCACCGCAAGGAGCACCGTATGAGAACGCACCGTACGAGAACACCTGCGCGATCCGGACGCCGTACCGCCCTGCTGGCCGTCGGCGCCCTGACCACCGGTCTTCTCCTCACCGCCCCGCAGCCCGCCTCGGCCGCCAACCTGATCACGAACCCCGGGTTCGAGACCGCCGGCGCGGACGACATGCCGCACTGCTGGGAGAAGTCCGGCTGGGGCGACAACGACTTCTCCTTCACCACCACCTCCGACGCCCACTCCGGCGACAGGGCGATGAAGGTCGAGCTGACCCGCCGCACCGAGGGCGACCGCAAGGCGCTGATCACCGAGTCCGCCGAGTGCGCGCCGGTCGTGACGCCGGGCAAGCAGTACGACCTGGGCCTCTGGTACAAGACGACGACCCCGGACGCGTCCCTCACCCTGTTCCGGCACGACGAGACGGCCGGCTGGCAGTACTGGACGGACCTGAAGACGCTGGACATGCAGCCGTCCGTCTGGACCGAGGCCACCGTGCGCACCCCGCAGGTCCCGGACGGCACCGACCGCATCTCCTGGGGCGTCTCCGTCTACGGCACCGGCGCGGCCACCACCGACGACTACACGATGGAGCAGGTCGCCGACCCGGTCCCGGAACCGGGCTGCACCGGCACGGCCCGGGAGTGCGCCGACGGCACGTGGGAGGTGCTGCCCACGCAGAACCCGGTCCGTTCGATGCACTCCGTGGTGCTGCACAACGGCAAGGTGCTGCTGATCGCGGGCTCCGGCAACAGCGAGGAGCTGTTCGAGGCCGGCACCTTCACCAGCGCCGTCTACGATCCCGAGGACGGCACGTACGAGGTCATCCCCACGCCGGACGACATGTTCTGTGCCGGACACGTGCAGCTCCAGGACGGCCGGGTGCTGGTGATGAGCGGCAACAAGGGCTACCCGTCCGCCGACGGCGCGATCGGCTACCAGGGCTACAAGGACTCGTACGTCTTCGACCCGGAGACCGAGACCTACACCAGGACCAACGACATGAACGACGGCCACTGGTACCCGTCGGCGACGATCCTCGGCAACGGTGACGTGGTCAGCTTCGGCGGCCTGCGCGAGGACTCCACCGGTTCGGTCACCGCCGAGCGCTGGTCCGACGCCGAGCAGCGGTGGCTGCCGACGAACCGGGTCAACCAGACCTGGTCGTACTGGGGCCTGTACCCGTCGATGATCCTGATGCAGGACGGGCGCCTGTTCTACTCGGGCAGCCATGTCTTCGGCAACAACATCCCGGGCACCGGCTCCGCGATCTACGACTACGACGCCAACACGATCACCGAGGTCCCGGGCCTGCAGAACAAGGACGAACGGGACCAGTCGGCGAGTGTGCTGCTGCCCCCGGCGCAGGACCAGAAGGTGCTCACCCTGGGCGGCGGCAACATCGACTCCAACCCGGAGGCGAACCGGCTGACCGACATCATCGACCTCAAGGAGGCGAACCCCTCCTACGTCGCCGGGCCGCCGATCCCGCAGGGCACGGTCGACCACGGTGACGGTCCGGTGCCGCAGACCGGTGACCAGGGCAAGATGTACGTCTCCGCGGTCCTGCTGCCCGACGGCAAGGTGCTGGAGACCGGCGGCGCGCTGCACAACCGGGCCGACCCGGTCTTCGAGACGTCGATCTTCGACCCGGCGTCGGAGACCTTCGACCCGGTGGCCGTCGACCCCCAGGCGCGCGGCTACCACTCCTCGGCGTTCCTGCTGCCCGACGGCCGGGTCATGACCACGGGCGACGACCCGGGCAACGGCAACTGGAACCACAACGTGTCGGTCTACAGCCCGCCCTACCTGTTCAAGGGCGAGCGGCCGGTGATCACCTCGCTGATCGACAGCGAGTGGACCTACGGCGACACCCAGCGGATCACCGTCGACCGGCCCGTCGCCAAGGCCGAGCTGATCCGCCCGGCGGCCGTCACCCACTCCTCCGACCCGAACCAGCGGTTCGTGGACCTGCCCCTGTCCGTCGGCGGGGACGACGGGACCACCGTCGACCTGAACGTGACGAGCAATCCCGACCTGGCGCCGCCCGGCTGGTACATGCTGTTCGCGGTGGACGCCAATGGCGTGCCCTCGGTCGCCGAGTGGGTCCATCTCCAGGGCCCGGCGGCGCTGACCGCCAAGGACGCCGGCGCCCATGTGCACGACTTCGCCGGAGCCCCGGAGGGCGAGGTCACCGGGCCCGGGAGAAAGCGCGACTCGGAGCCGGTCCCGCCGACCGTCTCGGGCTGCGACCGGCACTACGGCTCGGCCAACGTCTGCGTACCGACCGCCTTCCCGGCCGAGGTCGAGGCGACGACCGCCGCCCGCTGCGCCTGGTTGGAGCAGAACGACTACGGCAGGCTCGAGGTCAACGGCAAGGACGACCCGCTGCGGCTGGACGAGAACCGCGACGGCGTGGCCTGCGGCAAGGGCGACGTCCGGCGCGGCTGAACACGGGTCGCCCGGCCCGACCGGTGGAAGAGCCGGGTCGCCGAGGGGCGTTCAACGCTCCTGGGCGACCCGGCTCAGCGCGCGTTCCACTATCGCCTCCAACTGGTCGTGGTGGGCGCCCCGCCAGTAGGCGCGGCCGCAGTCGGCGCACCGCGCGAACACGTCGTACGAGCGGTGCGTGCCGCTCTTCAGCTGGTCGGCGACCTCGTCCTTGGTGGCGGGGCCCAGCAGGCCGTTGCAGGCGGTGCAGCGGGTCCAGGGGCGCAGTTCGGGCTGGAAGCGGTCCAGTACGTAGGGGAGTTGCTCCTCGGGCCCGGTGCTGTAGACGAACGCGCCGGCCCACAGTTCCCGGCGGCGCAGCAGGCCGCGGTCGCGGCTGAGCATCACCCGCTGTTCGGCCGCCGAGCGGGCGGCCAGTGCCGGGTCGCCGATGTCCGTCGACTCGTACGCCGTGTCCACGCCCAGCAGCCGCAGTCGGCGGGCCAGCGTGCCGAGGTGCACGTCGAGCAGGAAGCGCAGCGGGGCACCGGGTACCCGTTGGGGGAGTGCGACGGGGCGGACGGTCACCGACTCGCCGGCGGCCGGGGGGTGCGAGACGGGCACCTCGCGGCCGTCCACGAGCAGCGCGCCGACCTCGGTCAGCGGGACGCCGAGCGACTCGACGACGTGACCGAGGGTGGAGACGCCGTCGATGGGGGCCCGCGTGGCGCCGGTGGACCGTGCCCGGGGGACGAAGACGAGCAGTTCGGGGGCGAACTCGACGTGGATCTCGGGACCGTTCACCCGTTCAGGATGTCATGCGCGCGGTCCGCGGCCCCGGTTTTTCGGGCGCCCCGGGCTCATCCGTGCTGGTAGGCCACCAGGGAGATCCCCACGTAGTGGGCGACGAAGGCGGCCAGGGTGAAGGAGTGGAAGACCTCGTGGAAGCCGAACCAGCGCGGTGACGGGTTGGGCTTCTTGATGCCGTAGACCACTCCGCCCGCGCTGTAGAGCACCCCGCCCACGATCACCAGGACCAGGACGGCGATGCCGCCGGTGCGCATGAAGTCGGGGAGGTAGAAGACGGCGACCCAGCCCATCGCGATGTAGCAGGGGGTGTAGAGCCAGCGCGGGGCGCCCACCCAGAACACCCGGAAGGCGATCCCGGCGAGGGCGGCCGCCCAGATGCCCCACAGCAGCCACCGGCCCTTCGCCTCCGGCAGGAGCAGCAGGGTGAGCGGGGTGTAGGTGCCGGCGATGATGAGGAAGATGTTGGCGTGGTCGAGGCGGCGCAGCACCCCGTCCATGCGGGGGCTCCAGTCGCCGCGGTGGTACAGCGCGCTCACGCCGAACAGCAGGCAGGCCGTCAGCGCGAAGACCGCGCAGGCGATGCGGCCTCGGGTCGAGTCGGCGAGGGCGACGAGCACCAGCCCGGCGATCAGGGCGGCGGGGAACATGCCCAGGTGCAGCCAGCCGCGCAGCTTGGGTTTGACCGGGTGCGGGAGGGAGAGCTCTACCGGACCGCGGCCTTCGGCCGGCGGGTCCGCGGGTGCGTCGGGGGCGAACGCTGTCATGGTCGCATCGTACCTACGGAACCGTAAGTTGCGGAGCGGTGCGCCTGTTTGGCCGTGACGTAGTGGCCATCTTCTCACGCCGCACGCGCGGCCGCGCAGCCGGTTTTCCGGCTCGGGTGAGAGGTGCGCACCGGAGTGATCACCCGTGCAAAGAGCCCGCAAAGGGGCGGCCTGCCGCACGTCATGCGCACGCAACGTGCGCGTCAAGCCACCCGGCGTGCGTGCGGGGCTCCCCGGAGACCGTGGCCAGCATCACTCTGCTCACCTGTGCATCCCTCTGGACAGATGGGCACTCTCATCAGAGGATCAAATGAGTGCGGTCGGCACCGGATGAGCGCCGAACATCCACCGTGAAGCATCCGGGCCGCAGCCCCCACGGGGCCTCTCAACCAAAAACCCTCACTTAGGAGCAATCGTGGCGCGCGACATCGCGGCTCCCACCGTCCCCACCCACCACCAGGGACTGATTTCCTGGGTCAACGAGATCGCAGAGCTGACCCAGCCGGACCGTGTGGTCTGGTGCGACGGTTCCGAGGCTGAGTACGAGCGGCTGAGCGAGGAGCTCGTCGCCAAGGGCACGTTCCGCAAGCTCGACCCGATCAAGCGCCCCAACTCCTACTACGCCGCCTCCGACCCCAGCGACGTCGCCCGCGTCGAGGACCGCACCTTCATCTGCTCCGAGAAGGAGGAGGACGCCGGCCCCACCAACCACTGGAAGGCCCCCGGCGAGATGCGGGAGATCTTCACCGGTGAGGAGGGCGTCTTCCGCGGCTCCATGAAGGGCCGCACGATGTACGTCGTGCCCTTCTGCATGGGCCCCCTCGGCTCGCCGCTGTCCGCGATCGGCGTCGAGATCACCGACTCCGCGTACGTCGCCGTCTCCATGCGCACCATGACCCGCATGGGGCAGCCCGTCCTGGACGAACTCGGCGACGACGGCTTCTTCGTCAAGGCCGTGCACTCGGTCGGCGCCCCCCTGGAGCCCGGTCAGGAGGACGTCCCCTGGCCCTGCAACCAGACCAAGTACATCTCGCACTTCCCCGAGGACCGGGAGATCTGGTCCTACGGCTCCGGCTACGGCGGCAACGCCCTGCTCGGCAAGAAGTGCTACGCCCTGCGCATCGCCTCCGTCATGGCCCGCGACGAGGGCTGGCTCGCCGAGCACATGCTGATCCTCAAGCTGACCCCGCCGCAGGGTGAGTCGAAGTACGTGGCCGCCGCCTTCCCGAGCGCCTGCGGCAAGACCAACCTCGCCATGCTGGAGCCCACGATCTCCGGCTGGACCGTCGAGACGATCGGCGACGACATCGCCTGGATGCGGTTCGGCGAGGACGGCCGCCTCTACGCCATCAACCCCGAGGCCGGCTTCTTCGGCGTCGCGCCCGGCACCGGCGAGCACACCAACGCCAACGCGATGAAGACCCTGTGGGGCAACTCCGTCTTCACCAACGTCGCCCTCACCGACGACGGCGACGTGTGGTGGGAGGGCATGACCGAGGAGACCCCGGCCCACCTCACCGACTGGAAGGGCAACGACTGGACCCCCGAGTCCGGCACGCCCGCCGCCCACCCCAACGCCCGCTTCACCACGCCCGCCGCGCAGTGCCCGATCATCGCGCCCGAGTGGGAGGACCCCAAGGGCGTGCCGATCTCCGCGATCCTCTTCGGCGGGCGCCGCGCCACCGCCGTACCGCTGGTCACGGAGTCCTTCGACTGGAACCACGGTGTCTTCCTCGGTGCCAACGTGGCCTCCGAGAAGACCGCCGCCGCCGAGGGCAAGGTCGGCGAGCTGCGCCGCGACCCGTTCGCCATGCTGCCGTTCTGCGGCTACAACATGGGCGACTACATGGGCCACTGGGTCGACGTCGCCAAGGACAAGGACCAGTCCAAGCTGCCGAAGATCTACTACGTCAACTGGTTCCGCAAGAACGACGAGGGCAAGTTCGTCTGGCCCGGTTTCGGCGAGAACAGCCGCGTCCTGAAGTGGATCGTGGAGCGCCTGGACGGCAAGGCGGACGGCGTCGAGACCCCGATCGGCGTCCTGCCGACCAAGGCGGCCCTCGACACGGACGGCCTCGAACTGGCCGACGCCGACCTGGACTTCCTGCTCAGCGTCGACAAGGAGGTGTGGCGCGAGGAGGCCGCGCTCGTTCCCGAGCACTTCAACACCTTCGGCGACCACACGCCCACCGAGCTGTGGGACCAGTACCGCGCCCTGGTGCAGCGCCTGGGCTGAACCGCCCGGCACACAGACTCCGCGGCCGGTTGGGATGGGATGCCCTGACCAGCGATCGTCACGACCGGCCGCGGGACGGACAGGCGAGGCTCCGCACAACGGCGTGCGGGGCCCTGGGCCTGTCGTCACCCTCCCGCCCGCCCCGGCGGACCAGGGCGACGACAGGCCTTCGCCATGTCACCACCCGGACGGCCACCCCGCCCACCGGCTACGACCCCCGGTACAGCCGCTCCAAGTCCACTCCCACGCCCGGTCGAACATGTCCGGCGGTCTCGGCAGGCTGCGTGCTGGAGGCCGGGCCATCGGGCTCCTCCCTGGTCCTGGAGGCGTACCTCTTTTAGAGGCATACCTCTTAGAAGTGCACCTCTAACAACAAGACGAACCGACCCGGGTCACCCTGCGGTAGAGCTCCTCATCCGCTCCGGGTGCTCTGCAGAGCGCCGTCGACGCTGTCGCGACGCTCGCGCACCGCGATCCGGGCCAGCTTCGTCAGCATCATGCCGTTGCGGATCGAGACGAGGTAGTCCACGGGGAGCCCGTGCATCCGGGTGCCGGGGCCCCGCAGAGGATGCCATTCGAGAAGGAAAAGAGTGCTCTCGCCCCAGGGGATCAGGTTCATGGCGATGCGGGCCGCCCCGAAGGGATCTGCCTTCGCTTCCAGCTCCAGACGGCGTTGTGGCTCGCAGACGCGTACGACACAGGTGTCGTCGAGGACCAGAGGGCCGAGGCCGACCCGGACCTGCAGGCGGGCGCCCACTTCCGGCCAGTGCGGGTCCGCGGCGGTGACCTGCTGCGTTCCCGAGACCCATTCCCCGTAGCGCCGGCCCTCGGCCAGCAGGCCCCAGACCCTGGACGGCGAGCTCAGGATCAACCGGCGGTTCCGGGCCACACCGACCACGCTCCTTCTGTCCGTCGGGACCGGCGCCCGCGAGCATGCTGCCAGGCGTGGAACGCCTCCTCGGCTGCTCAGCGTGCTCCTCGACGCTAACCGCGCCGCACACCTCCAGCACCCGCGACAGTGGTCAGGTCCGGCACCCGCACGACATAGAGCACGACCGGTTCACCAGCGCCGATCACAGCCCTGACCGGCGCTGCCCCTCCGGCCGGTACCGAGTGGTGCGCTCGTCCGACCGGGTGACGGCAGTGACCGTCAGACGGCTGGTGCGGATCGACTCCACTCTTGGCTGAGCCCGGGGAGACGTGACCACTGAAGTTCACTTCGCCTGCCACGGCAGAAGCCGCCCCCTTCATCGCCGTGCTGGTGGGGCCGACCTCGAGTTCATCCACCACATGGCCGAGATCGCGGTGCTCCGCGACCTGTGGCGGGCCCGCCCGCCCGACCGGTGAGCCGGAACCGACCGTGGCGGCGGAGGATCGGCTCCAGGTAGGACACCTGTGGGCCGCCGAGGCCGGTCAGGTCGGCGTGGGAGCGGACGAGGGCGAGGCGGTCCAGTTCCGGGACGCGGCCGAGGGCGTGTTCGGCGGAGGTGAGGGCGGCGAAGCGCTCGTGCAGCCATGCCGACGGACGGGGCGGGGCCTGGAACAGGACGCCGACACTGCCGTTCGCGCCCCGGGTGACCTGCCAGGGGGTGAGGTCGTCGGCAGGGGTGTCGACACCGGTCTCCTCGGCCAGCTCCCGGGCCGCGTGGTGGCGTAGGGCGGCCAGGTCGAGGGATGCGCCGTCCGGCGGGGGCTCGACCGAGCCGCCCGGGAGTTGCCAGCGGCCGGGTGAGGTCGTCCAGGACGCCATCCGGCCCACCAGCAGTCGCCCGTCGTCCGCCGGCTGCGCGACCGACACGAACAGGGAAGGCAGCCGTACGGTCGCGCCGGGCAGCTTGCGCAGGACGTAGAAGCGGTAGGTCGCCCGGACCCAGGTCAGGACGAGGCCGTCACGTGCGTCGTGTTCCAGGTCCGTACACCCAGCCACAGGCCCGTCGAACAGGGTCGGGTTGGCCCGGACCGCCGCGTCCCAGGCGTCGTCCATGGCGCGACGGTCCTCCGGCGACAGCTGAGGTGGCAGGGCTTCGACCAGTCGTAACCGATCAGCGGCGAAGAGGTCCATGCCGGGACCGTATCGGGTCCCTCCGGTACGTCGTCGACAAGCTCGCGCCGGTACGCGGGGCCCCGCCGACGATCGCGTGGAAGGGCGACCGCCGGGCGCGAGCCGTCTTGAATGCCGCAGAGGAACTCATCGGCCTCCCGGAAGGCGAGTCCTGCATCCCGCCTTGCTCATGCCGTTGACGACATATCCCGTTGTGGCGGGGGTGCGCTCTTCACGATCGAGCTCGACCCCGAAGCATCACGTGCAGCTGTCACGGCAGCATGCCGGGAGAAAGGCTGACAGCCGATCACAGCCCCGTCCAACAGCTGCGCCGCCCACTGTCAGTGGCCGTCCCTAGGATCGCGCCGGAATCATGACCGAAAGGGGCGGCTGTGGGCGCCAGTGGGTGGGAGTACGTCACCGCGTACGAAGGCAGTGTCGAGAAGTCGCTGGAGGCTCTGCACCGGCAGGTTTTCGAGGAGTTGTACGGCGACGACGACACGTACGGATGTCCGGACGATCTCTGGGCCGACGAGGAGTTCATGGGCGAGGAGGGAACGCACTCCATCCTCGACATCCAGCGTGTCGTCCACTCGACCGCAGCGCCGACGCCGCACAACGTCGAGGACTACGGGACACTGCGTCCTCTGACGCACGAACGCGTCCTGCACCACTTCGGCACCGGCCGGCCGACACCGGTTCGGTTCTCGGAACTCCTCGACCACGCCCGCACGGCCGACAGGCTCCCGCCCGATCCGGAGGAGACGCTGCTGGACGAGTGCCGTATGCGGTGGACGGGCGTGTACGTCCTCCTCCACGACGGTGACCAGGCCGAGCCTACCCACGTGGGCATCTTCGGATACTCGGGCGACTGAGCCGCCCCGCGGCGCCCCCGTCGCTTCCCCCGTCCTCAACAACCGACCGAATGGAGAACACCTTGTCCTCGATACATGACTTCGCGACCTGGGAGCCGCTGCTGCGGCTGGTGCGGGAATCCAACGCGGAGCAGCTCGCCGCGCCGGGTGGTTGCTTCACGGGGCAGATCACTCTCGGCAGTTGGACCCTGCCCGCGCCACAGCCGCGCCCGGAGCCGGGGCGAGCCCTCCAGGTGGCTGACATGCAGGACCAGTTCACCGCCGTGGAACGGGTACAGGACGCCCTCAGGGCCGACGGCGCGAACAGCGTTTCGTACATGGTCGAGACGGCGCCGGACGGGAAGACGCTGCTTCACGTCGTCGACTCGGGCCCTGCCGTGGAGCACGGCGTCGTCAGCCCCTTCGTGGGAGCCCTGCTCCTGGTCGAGGGCGCCGTCCCCGAGCCCTGGCGGCGCCTGCCCGAGGCGGTCCCGGGAGCGGTGCCGGCGCCGTCGGCGGACCCGGCGCTGCTTGAGCGGACCCTCCGCGAGCGGCTGCCCGATGCCATCGGTGCCACCGAGGCCGAGATCGCCGAAGCGGAGACGCGTCTCGGTGTCGCGCTGCCCGACGAGCTCAAGGCGCTCTACCGCGTCACCCGGGCCCGGTGGCAGGACTGGAGCGGCGACTACGCGGCGCAGGAACGCGTCAGCAAAGCGGTCGGTTGTGAGCTCTTCCCCCTGGACCGGCTCTACATCGCGGACGCGCAGTCCCGCCCCTGCCCCTGGCAGTTCGCTGCCGACGACGCCGTCGTCACCGCGCCGGACGCCGCCGTGCAGGGCCTCGTCGGCTCGCCCGGCTGGATCGCCTTCGGCGACAACGGCGGCGGCGACCGGCTGGCCCTCGACCTGACGCCGGGCCCGGGCGGACACACCGGGCAGGTCATCGTGATCGACCACGAGCAGACCATCGGCGCCGGGCTGCGCGCCGACTCCCTCACCGACATGGTGATCAAACGCCCCAGCGGCTGGCACCAGGACCGTGACGCGGACAGCCCGCCGGTGGTGGCCCGGGTGAACGTCCGCGGTCTGGGCAGTGTGGAGGCCGCCGCCCATCCCGAGCTGGAGGTGCTCGGCATCGGCGTGTGGGAGGGCGAGCCACTCAGCCTCGCCCCGGTCGTCGGGCTCCCCCGTCTGCGGACCCTCACCGTCCACCCGGGGACGCTGGCCGACCCCCTGGAGATCGCCGGGCTGACCGCTCTGGAGTACCTGAGCCTCGGCCCCGAGGAGTGGCGCGTGCTGCTCGACGCGGGTGCCGTCCCCCGGAGCCTGTCGGCCGCAGCCATCGAGGTGCGGGGCGGACAGCACCCGCTGCCGATCCTGGACCTCGCCAACGAACTCCTCGCCCTGTGGGACCGCCCCCTCATCAGCCGAACTGTCCTGGAAGCCCACCCGGACACCGACCGGTGAGCGAGGACGGACTGGAGGAGGAGTGGGCGGCGCCGCCCGAGTACAAGGTCGAGATCGGTACCGAGCCGCTGGAACGTCCGGCCCGGAACTCGGTGGGCGGGTGGCCCTACCTCGACGACGACCAGGAGTGGCCGCGCTGCTTCTGCGGCGACCGGATGGCGCTGTTCTTCCAACTGGATCTACCGGGCGACGTCGAGTTCTTCGGCGGAGAACACCTGTCGGTCTTCCACTGCGCCCACCACCACGACGCGTCCGACCCGGTGACGGCCGACGGCCGCCTCGTGCCCCGGTTCTGGGAGGCTCCGCAGCCGCCGTTCCCGGGCTCGTTCTGGCGGGTGTTGCTGCAGCGTGACCCGGGGGTGCCGGAAGCGGAGCCCGAACCGGCCGTGCGCGCCCTGCCCCTGTCTCTGCGGCCCTTCGTGGACACCCCGGCGGGGCCGTTCGGAGCGCATTTCAAGGTTGGGGGTACGGCGTCCTGGGCGCAGTACCCCGAGTACTACCGGTGCGCGTGCGGCGTGGAGCTGGCGTTCGTCTGCCAGATACCGGAGGGCTGGGAGTTCGGCGTCCGTCCCGGGGCCCCGGTACAGCCCTACAGCATCCGGGACGACGCCTATCTCCTGTTCCTCGGCAACGAGGTCTATCTGCTGGCCTGCCCGGTGCGATGCGATCCTGCGGCCGTCTTTCCGGTGAACCAGAACTGACGCCGGACTATTTGAGGGACGTGACGAACGACGTCCAGGCCGGGGCCGTGATGGTGAGGACCGGGCCGTGGGGGACCTTGGAGTCACGGACGGGGACTACGGCGGTGTGGGCGTCGCACACTTCGAGGCAGTTGCCGCCGTCACCGTTGCTGTACGTGCTCTTACGCCAGCGGGCGGCGCCGGGGAAGGCCTCGGCTACCTCTACGCAGTTGCCGCCGCTGCCGTTGCTGTAGCTGCTCTTGCGCCAGACGGCCGTGCTCAAGTCAGTTCCGTGGTTTGCCATTTCGGTCATCCTCAGCCACTTGGTCAATCAGGGCGAGGGACGCCTCGGGAGGCAGTGCGGCGGCCCTGAGCCGATCGTATGCCTTGCGGTACTGCTTCACGAGGGCCGGATCGTCGATGGTGTCTCCGCTGTACTGCGCCTCCGTGTAGATCAAGGGTGGGGCATCAGGAAAGGTCATGACCATGGCCGTACCCAGCATGAGCGGGTGCGGCCCGCAGTTCCACGGAAGGATCTGGGAAACGATCCGACGGCGCCGCGCCAGCTCCGCGATGCGCTCCCACTGTTCGGCATTCTGTTCCGGCGGCAGGATCGGCTGACGCAGCAGCGACTCGGGCAGAACCACCCAGTACTCCGGGGTCTTGTGGTTGTCCTCGAAGAGGCGGGATCGCGCCAGCCGGGCGGAGACCTTTTCCTCCACCTCCTCGTCCGGCGCCAATGGATGCGCGGACCGGGTCACCGCCCGCGCGTACGCCTCCGTCTGCAACAACCCCGGAATCAGGGTCGGACACCACTCCTCGATGGTCTCCGCGTGCTTCTCCGCATCCAGCACTCGCTCGAAGTAACTCGCGTGCCCCCGCCGTTTCGCTCGCCGCACGTCCTCGCAGCGGCGGCGGAAGAACCCGTCCGTGCCGAGCACTTTGTCGACGTGGTCGGCGAGTTCCGCCGGCATCCGGCGCGTGCCCCGTTCGATCTCGCTGAGGTGGCTGGGGCCGTAGAAGCTGCCCTCGACCAGCTGCTGGAGCGTCAGCCCTGCTTCCTCACGCTTCCACCGCAACTCGCTGCCGTAGAAGGTCGGGACGCCCGTCGAGCCGTCGATGTCCTTGCGCTGCCCCATCGTTCACCGTCCTTGCTGTGCCGTTACCGCCGGCCGCTCGGCGTTCCCCGGCCCGCGCCGACTCCTGCCGGGCATACGTGCAGTTCAGGGCCGGGAGCCCGAACCCCTGTCACGCTACGGAATCCGGCGGCAAAGTGTGAACGGTTCGTCACACAGCGCACTGGAAGGTGTGAACTCCCCCATGCACGACCACCACCCCACCTCGGCCGACGCCTGCGTCGAGGAGCTGCGGGCCGCGCTCGCCGCGCACGGCATCACGCTCCCGTCCCTCGGCATCGACATCCCGACCTTCGCGGCCCGCTACCCCACCCGGCCGCTGATCGCGCTCGGCAACTGCAACCTCCTCACCGCCCGCGCCCTGACCGCCGTCCTCCGCAAGGGGGACGCATGAGGCGACCACCTTTGACACTGGAACTGCTCGCCACCCCGGCGGCCGTGTCCGGCGTGCGGCGCGCCCTGCGCGACTACGGAACCGACGTCCAGCTCTGCGCGAGCGAACTCGTCACCAACGTGATCCGGCACCTCGGCGAGGGACTTCCCGTCACCGTGCGGGTGTCCTGTGACGACGGCCGGACGCGGCTGGAGGTCACCGACCCTGACCCGTGTGCCCTGCCCGTCCTGCGCGAGGCGGTCACCGCCGACGACGAGTCCGGCCGGGGGCTCGCCCTGCTCGACGCGCTGGTGCTGCGGCGGGGCGTGACGCAGGGGCCCCGCAGTAAAACCGTGTGGTGCGAGCTGGCGGCACGGCCGTCAGGGGGCGAGCGCGGCGGACACCCGGGCGAGCCGGGCGGGCGGCAGAGCGAAGTGGTTGCCGGGGTTGCGGTAGGAGTACCCGCCGTCGTTGATGCGGACCCCGTCCCCTCGCATGGACCAGATGGCGGGCCCGGGTGCTCCCTGGTTCTCCATGAGTGCGGCGGCGAGCGCTTCGGGGTCCTCGACGCCGACGAGGGCCCGTAGCGCCGAGGCCAGTCGCCCGGTGGCGTGGTCGTCGGGCACGTCGTCGTCGCCCAGCGCCGGCAGCAGGAGCATCAGGCGCGCGTCGGGGTCGGTGGTGGAGCCGCCGGGCAGACCGTTGTCCGCCGCGGTGAGCAACTCGGGCCAGGACAGGGCGGGTCCCATGAAGTGGCCGTCGTCCACGGCGAGCAGTTCGGCCCTGTCCCAGTCGGGGTGGTGCACCAGATAGTCGGTGCCCGACTCGCCCTGGAGCGTGCGGTAGACGACGTGGAGTCGGTGGCCACCGACGAGGGGGACGGTGAAGACGGGCCAGTCGGCGCGCTCGTGCAGCCTGCGGTGGAAGTCGTCGGCGGCGTCGTAGTCGGCGCCGAGCAGCAACTCCATTCCCTCCTCGCTGCCGTCGGCGCACGAGACGAGATGCCCGAGCCAGAACAGCCGCTCGTCGAGGAGTTCGGGGTGGTGGGTGAGGGGGCCGCCGTCGTAGCCGGGTATCCGGGTGGGGATCAGGTCCCTGCTGTTCGTCACGGGCGACATCATGTCGCGACCGCCGGCGGCTGATGTCAGTGGCGTCCGTTCAGGGCGGGGAGGACGTCAAACGGAATTCCTTGCCCGCACCCGAGCGGGGGCGGCCGGGTGGGGGAACTGCGAGGTCAGGGCCGAGGGCGGCATTGACATCCCGGCTGTGACCGGGTGGCGTCAGACGGCGGCACGCCGGCCTCGTCCGTGCAGGGTCAGGTAGAAGGTGCGCAGCGACTCCTGCGAGCTGCCCTCCGCGAAGCAGTTGCGGACCTTGCCGAGGGGGTTCCACACCCGCCCGTCCGGCATCCGTACGCCGACCGTCTGCCCGAAGTAGGCCTGCTGGTCGGCGTCGAAGTCGACCCATTGCGCATCCGCACGGCGGACCAGCACCTCACCGACGTACGCCCCGATCCCTAACAGGGAACTGCTCACCCGTTCCTCTTCCACGCCGTCCTTGCGCAGCCCGTCGACCAGGAAATCGACGAGGCGGAGGCTGGCCACGGAGTAGTCCAGCGGGAGCCGCTTGCGGGCGGTGACGTGACTGACGAAGGCCCCTGCGTATGCCCGCATGTCCTCCGCACACGGCAGTCGATCGCTCACATCACTCACAGGACCGCTCCCCCTCCACTCGATTCGGGGAGAGCTCCCGCCCGTCCCCCATCAGATCAAGCGGATTCGGCCTTGGAGGCATCACGGGTCACGGACGTGCGGAATCCCACATGAGATCCCGCAGGAACCGGTACAACCTTTCCACTCGCCATGCGTCGTCAGGGCCATGCCAGGCTCGTGCAGTCACTCCGGCCTGGGCGCGGAGGCGGTGGTGCGCTCGAGCGCCTGGGTCGGTTCGGACGTGGGCAGGGGGAGGCCCAGCAGACCGCGTATCCGGCGGAGGTGCTGTTCTCCGTTGTGCTGGTCGACGGACCGCAGATGGCTGAGGAAGACGCCGGCGTCGGGTGCTTTGGCTGCCTGCTGCCAGAAGGGCAGTCCCGCTTCGAGTTTCGACACGAGTTGGTCGGTGGGTGCTTCGGCGTTCGGAAGGTCGGCGTCCTTGAGCAACTGGATGGTCTCGGCCTGCGCCCGGGCCATGTGTCCGGCCCAGGCGGTGGCGTTGGCGAGGTCCTGCTGCGGGCTCTTCACCGGGCGGAGTGCGCCGGCGGTGTTCAGCGGTTTCACCGCCGCGAGGAACTCCAGTTGGGCGGCGTTCAGATCGGAGGCGTTCCCGCGCACCGAGACGTCGAGTTCGGCGTCGCCCGGCCGGGCCACCCAGCACACCACGGTGCGCCGCCCGGCCGCCCATCCCTGCTTGTCGGGATGGAAGTAGTAGGTCTGCAGCCGACCGAAGGCCATCGAATCGAGCGCGTAGTCCATGAAGAGCCTCGCGCACTGCGGCCGTGCGGTCGCCGTGATGCCGTCGAGCCCCGGGAAGTCTCCCTCGGGGAGGGCGAAGGAGGCGTACGCCTCCGCACGGTGCGGCATGTCGCAGGGGATCAGTTCCACACTTCCGCCCAGCGGCGGCGTCCCCGGCTCCGGCGGCCCGCCACGCGGGGTGAAGCAGTCACCGGCGCGGATCGACTGGATCGTGGTCCAGCCAGGCTTTGTGACGTCGCCGCTGTCGCTGCGAACAGGTGGCGTCCAGATCCTGAAGTCGATGACCGGGAGGACGACAGCGGCCAGCAGGAGAATCGCTCCGGAGACGGAGACACCGGCGATCGCCAGGCCCTTGCCCCGCTGCCCCCGTCTGGGGATCTGCCACAGCGCGACGCAGCCGAAGACCAGTCCCAGGGGCGCGAGGCAGAGCAACGACGTCACCAGAGAGGTGACCGCCAGAGAATTCAACGCCGGTGGTGCGGGTACCGGATACCACTGTGGTTCGGGACGGGACCACGGACCGGGCGGTTCGTGAGAATTCGACGGAGGGGAAATCGGCATCCGATTCCAGCCTTTCTCGGATCGGGACTGCTATGAGTCCTACCGCAGCCCGCTCAGCGCATCAGCGGACGCCGATGCAGGTGTACGAACCCGAGGCAGAACCAAGCCGGAAGTGCAATAACCAGACCTCGCAGACGGCCTGCTGTCGACGTGTCAGGCCCGGAAGTTAGCCGTGTTCCGCCGTCCGCGAGAAGGTGAAAGGCCGGCTCGCGGGTGCGCGGGCGAATTATTGACCAACGGATCAAGGGGTCGTCAAGCCCAAGGACATTCAGGGAATTTACCCCACCGAAAAGCGGCCGGTTCGCCCCTTTTGCTCTCTCCGTCGCGCGGCGCGCTCCGCGTGGTGTATAACCGCCCGGTCCGACTTCGGCTGCATGCCGCATTGATCCGTCGCGCCGAAAGCCGGGCCCTGTTCACGTCATCGAAGGAATCCGCGAAATCCGTGGAATCCATGGAAAGCGAAGAGCTGGAGAGCAGGTTCGAGGAGTCGCACCACGCGGAAACCGGGGGCGGTGTGAAGACGGATGCGGCGGCGGTCGGCGCCGAAACCACCGGTGCGCAGAACGGTGCGGGAAGGGACGCGGGCAAGGCGCCGACCGTGACGCTCGTCCTCGGCGAGCGGGGCGGCCGGGCGGCCTGCACGCTCGCGATCCACAGCGGGCGCGTCCAACGGTCCACTGCGGTCGGTGAGTTCGGCCGCGCTACCGGTGTCGGCGAGCCGCCCGCCAACGACAACTGATCTTCACGTACAAGGTTCACAAGGGGTGGGCATGAGTCCAGGAGGAACCCGCGCACGGCGTACGAGAACGTCGAAGCGCACGATCTGGCTGGCGGCCGGGGCCGTGGTCCTGGCAGGCACCGGTGTGACGGCCGTGGCCGTCGGCGGAGGTTCCGAGGGCGGCGGCGCCGACGAGGCCGCGCGTCCCGCGCAGGCCCATATGCTGGCGTTGACCGGCAAGGACCCGAAGAAGCGCGAACTGCCGCGCACCGAAACGCAGTTGTTCTCACTCATCGGTGTCTCCTGGGAGGACAGCGCCGACGAGTTCGAGGGCACCGCGCAGATCCGCACCCGCGGGGCGGAGGACGGCGCGTGGACCGACTGGCGCGACCTCGACTTCGACATCCGGGCCCCCGAGACGCAGGAGGGTGACGCCGGCGGTGTCCGGGGCGCTTCCGAGCCGCTGTGGGTGGGGCCGTCGGACGCCGTCGAGGCCCGTGTCGTGGCCGGCGGCAAGGAGACAGTCGTGCCGGACGCGCTGCGGCTGGACATGATCGACCCGGGCGAGACGAAGGGCGGCAAGGGCAAGGGGAAGGGGAAGACCGGTAAGGGGCAGGAGAACGGCAACAGCAACGGGAAGGGGAAGGGCAACGGCAAGCCGTCCGCTGAGCCCGGCGACTCCGGGACCACCGTCCCGGACCCGTCGCAGTCCGGCGGGGAAACCGAGCCGAGCAGCGCCCCCGAGCAGCCGACCGGACCGTCCTCGGAGCCGACCGAGCCCCCGGTCACCGAGCAGCCGGCCACCTCCAGTGCCCCGGAACCCTCCGAGGAGCCGACGCAGGACCCGACGGCCGAACCGAGCGTCCCCGCCCCGAGCGAGGAGCCGACCGCCGAGCCCAGCAGTCCGAGCGAGGAGCCGACGGCGCCGGAGCCTTCCGAGGAGCCGACGCAGGAGCCGACGCAGGACCCGACACAGGACCCCACACAGGATCCGACGGCCGAACCGAGCGCCCCCGCCCCGAGCGAGGAGCCGACGGAGGAGCCCACCGCCGACCCGACCACCGAGCCCACGACGGAGCCGAGCACCCAGCCGGACCCGGCCGAGTCGACGCCGGCCGCGCCCGCCGCACCGGCGGTCATCAGCCGTGCCGACTGGGGCGCGGACGAGTCGCTCGTCGCCGACCCGCCGGACTACCTGGACAAGGTCGACGCGGTCTTCGTGCACCACACGGCTGGTACGAACAGCTACGAGTGCGCCGAGTCGCCGGCCGTCATCCGGGCGATCCTCACGTATCACGTGCAGAGCAACGGCTGGAACGACATCGGCTACAACTTCTTCGTCGACAAGTGCGGAACGGTCTTCGAGGGTCGTGCCGGTGGCACCGACAAGCCCGTCCGGGGCGCCCACACGTACGGCTTCAACGGCTCCTCGGCCGGTGTCTCGCTGCTCGGTGATTACGAGAACGGCGGCACGCCGACCGCTGCTGCCAAGAAGGCGATCGCCGACATCTCCGCCTGGAAGCTCGGCCTGCACGACGTCGACCCGAAGGCGAAGGTGACCCTCACCGCGGCGGCCGACGCCAAGGGCTGGAAGAACGGCGACAAGGTCACGCTGAACGCGATTTCCGGCCACAGCGACGGCTACGCCACACTCTGTCCGGGCGTCGCGCTCTACTCGGCGCTGCCGGAGATCCGCCGCACGGCGGGCGCGTCGGAGTACGCGGGCTGATCCGCGTACGCGAACCGATCCCGCGGTGAAACGGCGACGGGGCACTTCGGGCGGGCTGCCCGGAGTGCCCCGTCGGCGGTGCGCGGTGCGTGGCGCCCGGTCCGCGCGTCGCTGCGGGTGCACGCGGACCGGGGCCGTATGGGGGAGCCCGGTGGGCTCAGCGGGACGCGAGTTCGCGCGGCCCGAGGGCCGCGGTGTGCGCGTCCATCCGTTCGGCGGCCAGAATCGCGGCCACCGTGTCGGCGCGGGACGCGGCGACGACCAGGGCGCGGCCCGCGCGGGCGTGCGCCTGTCGGTGCAGGGCCGTGACGTTCGCCTGGCGGCCCCTCGTGGTCGCCGACGCGCGGGCCGGCTTGCGTCCTCCCCGCAGGCGGGTCACCTGCTCGGCGAGCCGCTCGGCCGCGGTGTCCAGATCGGCCGAGGGCGCCGCGACACGCAGTTCGTCGGTGACGGCGAGCAGCGCGGCGAGATGACCCGCGAGCTGGATGTCCAGCTCTTCCTCGCGGGAGCGGCGGGGGAAGTCGTCGGAGGTGCCGGCCATCGTGCGGTGGACCGACTTGCTGCGGATCGGTTCGTACATGGATGGCCTCCTGGGTGCTGACAGGAAACCATCCTAGCTTGGATTTCGTCTAAAGTTGAGCCGCTCACAAGATCGGACAGGTTAGACACAGAGGGTGAGTGCGCACCCCGTCAGAGCTGGCCGTAGCCGTCCAGGAAACGGGCGATCCGGCCCACCGCGTCCCGCAGGTCGTCGACCGACGGCAGGGTCACCACCCGGAAGTGATCGGGTTCCGTCCAGTTGAAGCCGGTGCCGTGCACGACCATGATCTTCTCGCTGCGCAGCAGGTCAAGGACCATCTGCCGGTCGTCCCTGATCTTGAAGACGTCGGGGTCGAGGCGCGGGAAGAGGTACAGCGCCCCCTTCGGCTTCACACAGGTCACGCCCGGGATCTGGGTCAGCAGTTCGTACGCCACGTCCCGCTGCTCGCGCAGCCGGCCGCCCGGCAGCACCAGGTCGTTGATCGTCTGGCGTCCGCTGAGCGCGGCGACCACTCCGTGCTGGCCCGGCATGTTCGCGCACAGGCGCATGTTCGCCAGGATCGTCAGACCCTCTATGTAGGAGTCGGCGTGCGCGCGGGGCCCGGAGACCGACATCCAGCCCACCCGGTAGCCGGCCACCCGGTACGCCTTCGACATTCCGTTGAAGGTGAGGGTGAGCAGGTCGGGGGCGACGGAGGCGGTGGGGGTGTGGACGGCGCCGTCGTAGAGGATCTTGTCGTAGATCTCGTCCGAGCAGACCAGCAGGTTGTGGCGGCGGGCGATGTCGGTCAGGCCCTTGACCATCGCCTCGTCGTACACCGCGCCGGTCGGGTTGTTCGGGTTGATGATCACGATCGCCTTGGTGCGGTCGGTGACCTTGCGTTCGATGTCGGCGAGGTCCGGCATCCAGTCGGACTGCTCGTCGCAGCGGTAGTGCACCGCCGTGCCGCCGGAGAGCGAGACGGCGGCCGTCCACAGGGGATAGTCGGGCGCGGGTACGAGCACCTCGTCCCCGTCGTCCAGCAGCGCCTGCATCGCCATCACGATCAGCTCGGAGACGCCGTTGCCGATGAAGACGTGCTCGACGTCGGTCTCGATGCCGAGGGTCTGGTTGTGCATGACGACCGCCCGGCGCGCGGCCAGCAGCCCCTTCGCGTCGCCGTAGCCGTGCGCCGACGACACGTTGCGCAGGACGTCCTCGAGGATCTCGGGCGGGCACTCGAAGCCGAACGCGGCCGGGTTGCCGGTGTTCAGCTTGAGGATGCGGTGACCGGCAGCTTCCAGCCGCATCGCCTCCTCGAGCACCGGGCCCCGGATCTCGTAACAGACGTTGGCGAGCTTGGTCGACTGGATCACCTGCATGCTGGGAGCTTACGACTCGGTAATGCCCCGCGCGTCGTGTCATCCGCCACGTGAGACGCGACGGTTCGGGTCGTCGTGTCCGCGCGGGCCCCGTGGTCACCCGCCTCTCCGCCGTGCGGCGCCCCGTCCGGGCCCTCTCGGGCAGTCCGAGGGGTGCGGCGCTCGGCGGCTTCGAGGTTCCCCCGAACGTGTACCGCTCGAATGCCTTCTCCACCTCCACGCCGGCCGCCGCCCGGGTCCGGGAGGGCCTGACCCGGGCGGCGGCCGGCGTGGGCGGTCAGCGGGGAGAGCTGCGGACAGCCCGCCCCGCCAGGACGTCGGTGCGCCGCCCGTCCTCCATCACGAACCGTCCGTCGACGAGCACGTACGGGATGCCCACGGGGAGCGTCCGGGGCTGTTCGAAGGTGGAGCCCGCGGCCACCGTCCGCGGGTCGAACAGCACCAGGTCGGCCTTGTACCCCTCGCGGACCAGTCCGCGGTCCGCGAGCCGCAGCCGGGCGGCCGGCCGCGACGTCAGGTGCGCGACGCACTCCTCCAGCGACAGCACGCCCAACTCCCGCACGTACCGCCCGAGATACTGCGGGAACGTGCCGTACGCGCGCGGGTGCGGCTTGGCGCCCTGGAGGATGCCGTCCGAGCCGCCGGTGTGCACCCGGTGCCGCATGATCGCCCGCACGTTCTCCTCGTGGCCGACGTGCTGCAGGATCGACGGGGCCAGCCTGTCCTTGAGCAGCAGCTCACGCGCGAGGGCCCACGGGCTCTCCCCGCGCAGCGCGGCCGACTCCCGCACCGTGCGGCCCACGTACTCGCCGAGCGCGGGGTCGCCCACCCCGGAGATCTCGATGGTGTCCCACTCGATGGGTACCCCGTGGCAGCCGTCCGAGCCGGTCACCTCCAGGTGGTGCCGGATCCGCTCGGCCGTCCCGTCGTCCGCGAGCCGCCTGAGCGTCTCCTCCGGGCCGCCCTCGCTCGCCCAGCTCGGCAGCATCGCGACGAGGGTGGTGCAGCCCGGCGTGTACGGGTACGTGTCGAGGCTGATGTCGGCGCCGGCGGCCAGCGCCTCGTCCAGCAGCGCCAGCAGCTCGGGCGCCCTGCCCTTGTTCACGCCGAAGTTCATCGTCGCGTGCGCCAGGTGCAGCGCGCAGCCCGCCTCCCGGGTGAGCGCCACCATCTCCTCGTACGCCTCGAGCGCGCCCGCGCCGTAGGAGCGGTGGTGCGGGCAGTAGTAGCCGCCGTACCGCGCCACCACCCGGCACAGCTCGGTGAGTTCGGCCTTCTTGGCGTACATGCCGGGCGTGTACGTCAGTCCCGACGACATGCCGACCGCGCCCTGCTCCATGCCCTCCGCGACCAACTGCCGCATCCGGTCCAGCTCCCGGGGCGTCGCCTCCCGGTCCTCCCAGCCGACGGCGAGCGCGCGGACCGTGCCCTGCGGGATCAGGTACGCGGCGTTGACCGCGATGCCCGCGTCGAGCCGGTCCAGGTACTCGCCCACCGACCGCCAGTCGAAGTCGATGTCGTCCCCGCCGCCGTTCCAGCCGGCGATGGCCGAGCGCACCTCGCCGAGCGTGCGGTCGTCGACCGGTGCGTACGACAGGCCGTCCTGGCCCAGTACTTCGAGGGTGACACCCTGCGCCGCCTTGGCGCTGTGGTCGGGGTCGCGCAGCAGCGCCAGATCGCTGTGCGCGTGCATGTCGATGAAGCCGGGAGCCAGGACCAGCCCCTCGGCGTCCAGTTCGCGGCGGGCCTTCGGGCGCTGACAGCCCGCTGCCGCCGCCTCCTTCACGATCGAGACGATCCGGCCGCCGTCGACGACCACGTCCGCGCGGTAGGCGTGGTCGCCGGAGCCGTCCACGACATCGGCGTCCCGGATGACGAGTTCTTCCATGCCGCGGCCCTCCTAGAAGAACGTGCGGATGTAGTCGACCACCGTGCCGTCCGCCTCCGCCACGGGAATGAGTACCCACTTGTCGAACGAGGTGCACGGGTGCGACAGCCCGAGCCCCAGCCAGTCGCCGACCTCCAGGTCGGTCTCCGGGGTGGTGCGCAGCCAGGCGTGCTGGTCGGAGAGGGAGACCACCGAGACGCCGGTCGCCGGGCGCTCGGCGCCGTCCCGGCGGATCACCTGGGCGAACGGCAGGTCGAGGTCGTAGGCCGCGTCCCGCTTGCCGGCGTTGGCGAAGGCCTGGTCGGCGGACGGGCGGGACACGATCTGCGTCCACAGCCGGAACGCGGGTTCCAGCGCGCCCTCCTCCGGTACCCGGTTGAACGGCGTCACCGCGCTGTAGTGCCCGTCGTCGTGCGAGACGTACGCACCCGAGCGCAGCAACTTCAGTACGGGGGAGGAGAGTTCGGGGATCTCGGCGAAGACGTCGGCCACCGCGTCGAACCAGGCGCTGCCACCCGCGCTCACCACGATCCCGTCCAGGCCCGCGAACCGGCCCGCCTTGTCGAAGTCCACCGCCAGGGCCACCAGCCGCCGCAGCCACGCCCGCACCCGCTCCGGGTCGGCGTCCGGCACCTCGCCCTCGTACCCGGCGACCCCGACCAGCCGCAGACCGCGCGCGCCCGCCACCGCGTCGGCGACGGCGGCGCACTCCGCCTCCGTGCGCACCCCGGTCCGGGCACCCTCGCCGGCGGCCAGCTCGATCACCACGTCCACCGGGCGGGCGGACCCGGCCAGCGCGGTGTCCATCAGCTCGACGCCGCGCACGGAGTCGACGTAGCAGACGAAGCGGAAGTCCGGGTCGGCGTCCAGCTCACCGGAGACCCAGTGCAGGGCCGCCGTGTCCACCACCTCGTTGGCCAGGAAGATCCGCTGGACACCGAACGTCCGCGCCACCCGCGCCTGGTGCGGCACCGCGAGCGTGATGCCCCAGGCGCCGTGCTCGATCTGGCGCCGGAAGAGCTGCGGGGCCATGGAGGTCTTGCCGTGCGGGGCGAAGGCGAGGCCGTGCCGGGCCGCGTACGTCTCCATCAGCTTCAGGTTGTGCTCCAGGCGCTCGGCGGACAGCGCGAGCACCGGGGTGGTGAAACCGCCGGTGAACAGGTTGCGGCGCTGGGCGGCCAGCTCGCCGACGGTCAGCCCGGCGGCGTCCGGCGGGAGGCCCTTGAAACGGTGGTCGACGCGTTCCTCGGTGAGGTGCCGGTAGCTGTCGGAGCCGGGGTCGAGGACCATCAGAGCCTCCCTGATCTGGCGTGTTGCACTCTCTGCAACACCCGTTGCGTATGTCGCTTACGGCTGTCTAACATCTCGGCCACGCGGGGTCAACGGAAACGCGTCCCCGCCACCACCGCAACCGCCCACGCAGCCGCCCCGCGCAGCCGCCCCACGCCGGCTGCCGCGGACGCCCGCCACCGCCCCCGCCCGCCCGACCCCGCCACGCCACGCCGAGGAGCCCCGCCATCGTGACCGCCACCGGACCCCGCACCGCCCCCGACGTCGTGGAGGTCGTCGACGTCGTCGCGCTGGGCGAGTCCATGGTGACGTTCCTGCCCTCCCGGCCGGGCCCCCTCGCCGACGTGCCCTCCTTCGAACGGGCCATCGGCGGCGCGGAGTCCAACACCGCGTGCGTGCTCGCGGCGGCCGGGCACCCGGCACGCTGGATCAGCGCGGTCGGCCAGGACGGCTTCGGCGACCACCTCGTCCGGACCATCGGGGAGTACGGCGTCGACGTGTCGTACGTCCGGCGCGACCCGCACCGCCCCACCGGCGTCTACTTCCGCACCGCCGGCGACCGCGCCACCGACGCCCACGAGGTCGCCTACTACCGGGCCGGCTCCGCCGCCTCCGCGATGACCCCCCACACCGTCGACCTGGCCGCCGCCCGCGCCGCCCGCGTCCTGCACCTGTCCGGCATCACCGCCGCGCTCTCCGCCGGCTGCCTGGACCTCCTGCGGGAGCTGACCGCCCGCCGCCCCGGCCGCCCGCTCGTCTCCTTCGACGTCAACCACCGGCCGGGACTGTGGCGCGACAGCGCCGCCCACGGCCCCGAGGTACTGCTCGAACTGGCCCGCGGCGCCGACATCGTCTTCGTGGGTGAGGACGAGGCACGCGAGGCCTGGGGCCTGCGGGACGCCGCCGCCGTACGGGAGGCGCTGCCGGAACCGGAGGTCCTGGTCGTCAAGCAGGGCGGCCGCGGCGCGACGGCCTACGGCCCGGACGGGACCAGCGCCGGCGCCGCGGTCTTCGCCCCGTCCCTCGACGTGGACGTCGTGGCCGCCGTCGGCGCGGGCGACGCCTTCGCCGCCGGGTTCCTCTCCGCCACCCTGCGCGCCCTGCCCGTACGGGACCGGCTCCGGCACGGCCACCTCGCGGCCGCCGCCGCCCTCACCACCTCCGGCGACCTCGCCGCACCCCCCGCCCGCGACCTGGCCGACCGGCTGGCCGCCCTGGACGACCCGGCGTGGGGGAGACTGCGTCTGGGCCCCGGTTGGACCGAGACCGACACCGCGGGCGCGCACCCGGACGCGGGCCACGCGGACCGGGCCGAGGAGGAGGGACGTACCCCATGAGCCAGACCGTCGACCGTGCGCTGAGCATCCTGCCGCTGCTCGCCGAGGGCCCCGCCGACCTCGGGCAGGTCGCCGACCGCCTGGGCGTGCACAAGTCCACGGCGCTGCGGCTGCTGCGCACCCTGCACGAGCACGGACTCGTCTACCGCCAGTCCGACCAGCGCTACCGGCTCGGAGCCCGCCTCTTCGCCCTCGCCCAGGAGGCGATGGAGAACCTCGACGTCCGGGAGATCGCCCATCCCCACCTCGTCCGCCTCAACGAGCGGTGCGGCCACACCGTGCACCTCGCCGTGTACGAGGAGAACGAGGTCCTCTACATCGACAAGGTGGAGAGCCGCTACCCGGTGCGCATGTACTCGCGGATCGGCAAGCCCGTCGCGATCACCGTCGCCGCCGTGGCCAAGCTGCTCCTCGCCGACCTGCCCGAGCCCGAGCGCCGCGCCCTCGCGGAGCAGCTCGACTACCCCATGTACACGTCCCGTTCGACACCCAACCCGGCCGCTTTCCTGCGGGAGTTGGAGAAGGTGCGCGAACAGGGCTGGGCCACCGACCTCGGCGGCCACGAGGAGTCCATCAACTGCGTCGCCGCGCCGATCCGCGGCGCCGACGGCCGGGTGATCGCCGCGATGTCGGTCTCCGCGCCGAACGTCGTCGTCACCGCCGACGAACTCCTCACCCTGCTCCCGCTGGTCCGCCGCACCGCGGACGCGATCAGCGGCGAGTACTCCGGCAGGACGCCCGTGCACCGATCCGACAGGGAAACCGTATGACCGACAAGATCGCGCTCACCCCGAAGACCCACACCACCCCGCCCGCGAAGTTCTCCCACGGCGTGCGGAAGGGCAACATCCTCCAGGTCGCCGGCCAGGTCGGGTTCCTCCCCGCCGAGGAGGGCAAGGCGCCCACGCCCGCCGGCCCCACCCTGCGCGAGCAGACCCTCCAGACCCTCGCCAACGTCAAGGCGATCCTCGAAGAGGGCGGCGCGACCTGGGACGACGTGATGATGATCCGCGTCTACCTCACCGACGTGGACCACTTCGCCGAGATGAACCAGATCTACAACACCTACTTCGAGGAGCAGGGCCTCACCCAGCCGCCCGCCGCGCGCACGACCGTCTACGTCGGCCTGCCCGCGGGGCTCCTCATCGAGATCGACGCGCTGGCCGTACTGGGCTGACGCGCGCTCCCCTTTTTTTTCCGTAACCCCCTCACACCTCGTGTGTCACGGCACGGCGTCCACCACCCCCGGGACGCCGTGCCGCGATCCCCCCTGCCCAAAAGCTTCGTGTATTCCAGCAGAGGACCCCCGAATGTCCCGACTGTCCCCACCGCCCTTCTCGCTCGCCGCCGACGCCGCGGCCGAGGCACCCCCGCACACCGGAGGGCTGCTCCTGCTGATCGACGGCACCGCCGGTCTGCTGACCGTCGCCGCCCTCGGCATCGCACTGCTCCTCTTCCTGATCATCAAGGCGCGGGTACAGCCCTTCGTCGCGCTGCTCGGCGTCTCCATAGCCGTCGGCCTGATGGCCGGCCTGTCGGTCACCGAACTCTTCGGCACGGTCCAGCGCTCGGACGCGGTGTCCACCATCGAGTCCGGGATGGGCGGCATCCTCGGCCATGTCGCGATCATCATCGGCCTCGGCACCATGCTCGGCGCGATCCTCGAGGTCAGCGGCGGCGCCGAGGTGCTGGCCTCGCGGCTGCTCGGCGTGTTCGGCGAGAAGCGGGCCCCGCTCGCCATGGGCCTCACCGGTCTGATCTTCGGTGTCCCGGTCTTCTTCGACGTCGGCATCTTCGTCCTCGCGCCGATCGTGTACGCCGCCGCCAAGCGCTCCGGCAAGTCGATCCTGCTCTACTGCCTGCCGCTGCTCGCGGGCCTGTCCGTCACCCACGCCTTCCTGCCCCCGCACCCCGGCCCGGTGGCCGCCGCCGGACTGCTCGGCGTCGACCTCGGCTGGGTCATCCTCATGGGTGTCGTCACCGGCATCCCGGCCGTCGTCGCCGCCTGGGTCTACTCCGCCTGGATCGGCAAGCGGATCTTCGTCGCCGTACCGCAGGACATGGTCGAGGCCGCCGAGGAGTCCAAGCAGGCCGTCATCGACGAGCAGCGTGCCGCCGGCGTCGAGCCGCGCGAGACGCCGGTGCCGCTCGGCACGGTCCTCGGCATCATCGGCACGCCGCTCCTGCTGATCCTCGCCGCGACCTTCTCCTCGATCGCCCTGGAGGAGTCGACGCTGCGCTCGGTCGTCGAGTTCTTCGGCCACCCGTTCGTCGCGCTCACCATCGCCCTGTTCATGGCGTACTGCCTGCTCGGCATCCGGCGCGGCTGGTCCCGCAAGTCCCTGGAGACCGTCTCGACGTCCTCGCTGAAGCCGGTCGGCAACATCCTGCTGGTCGTCGGCGCCGGCGGTGTCTTCGGCGCGGTCCTCAAGGGGAGCGGGGTCGCCCAGGCGCTGTCCGACACGTTCAACGACGTCGGGCTGCCGGTGATCGTCCTGTCGTACCTGATCTCCGTGGTGCTCCGGGTCGCGCAGGGCTCGGCGACGGTGGCGATCGTCACGACGGCGGGCATCGTGGCCCCGCTGCTGTCCGAGGGGGACTACTCCCAGGCGTTCGTGGCCCTCGTCATCATGGCCATCTCGGCGGGCTCCATCTTCGCCTCGCACGTCAACGACGGCGGGTTCTGGATGGTCGCCAAGTACTTCGGCATCAGCGAGCGGGACACGCTGAAGACGTGGACGGTGCTGGAGAGCGTCCTGTCGGTGGCCGGCTTCGTGGTCGCGGCGGCGCTCAGTCTGGCCGTCTGACCCGGCCCGCTGAATCCGGCCCGCGCGTCCTGTCGGATCATCTTCCGATTGGTGCGAACGGTGGGTCCCATGTAGGCGTCTGATAACGAAAACAGGGGCTGGCTGTGTCCCGCACAGGATCGTCGACCATACTCCTCCGGTGTGGAGCAGCGCATAGGTTCGAGCAGCCAGCCCCTGGAAGGCGCCGGATTCGACCCGGCCTTCATCCCCGGGCTCACCGCCCCCGCGTCCGGCCGCAAGGCGGACGTGAAGGGCGAGGTGGAGCCGGAGGACTCGAAGGCGGCGTCGGAGCAGGCGGACGCGGACACGGCGGCGGAGTCCGAGGAGAGGACCTCACCGGAGAAGTCCGAGGCCGCCGACGCCTCGGACGCCTCCGGTGCCTCGGACGCCTCCGGCGAGTCCGACGCCTCCGAGGAGGAGCCCGTCCCCGACGGCCCCGCCTTCGAGGCGTCCGACCGCCGCGCCAGGATCGTCGCCGACCACGGTGGCGTATGGCTCCGACTGGACGACCAGGAGTGCCATTTCCGCTGGGACGAGATCGGCGCGGTGGAGACGGAGACCGCCCGCTTCGGCAAGCGCTACACGGTCACCGTCCACACCACGGACAGCCGCTGGTACCCGCTGGAGATCGAGGCCGCGTCCCGAAGCCGCTTCGCCGAGTGGGACACGGAGCTGGACGCGGTCCTGGACGCCTACTTCGACGACGAGGCACCGGAACCGGAGACCTCCGACTCCGAGGCCGCCGGCCCCGAGACGTCCGAGGCGGACACGTCCGACACGGACTCGCCCGACGCGGAAGCAGACGCCGACGCGGAAACCGACGCCGACGCCGGGAAGTCCGAGCCGGACGCCGACGCGAAGGCCGACGCGAAGGCGAAGGAGGACAAGTCCTAGCACCGCGACGGCTCCTCGCGCCGGGCGGCGGTGCCGCTAACGGCAGTACTGTGCCTCCTTGCCGATGGAGCGGTACATGCAGTCCGCGTTCTCCAGGAGTTGCAGGACGGCGTCCCGGTTCCGGGACGTCTCCCGCTCGATGACCTCGTCGGGCGGGTAGAAGCCGCCGCCCGACGAGGACCTCGGATACATCTCGAAGGTGTAGCCGAAGATCTTGTGCGTGCCCCACAGGTAGTCGTCGATCGACCCGTCCGTGATGTACAGATCGCTGGACTGCTGCGGCGTGTAGCCGTTGCTCGCGGCCATCTTCTGACCGACCGTCCGGAAGGCGGCCTGGTCGTCGGCCGTCATCCCGGTCGTGGTGTCGGAGTAGGTGTAGCCGAACGGCCACAGCACCAGCTCGCTGTACGTGTGGAAGTCGACGCCTGCCTTGATCTGCTGCACTCCGCCCACGACCCGGCTGCGCACGAAGTCGGCGACGACCTTCACCTCGGGCGCGGACTCGGGAGCCGAACCCCGGTAGGTCTCGGAGGACGTGGAGCCGGAGGAGCCGCCGCAGCAGCCCCAGCGGTAGTTCCAGTTGCGGTTCAGGTCGGTGCCGACGTACGACGAACCGGAGTTGGGCTGCCGGTTCTTGCGCCAGGAGCGGTAGGAGCCGGTGGCGATGTCGTACTCGCCGCCGTCCGGGTTGAGGTCCGGGATGATCCAGATCTCCCGGCTGTTGACCATGTTGGTGATCCGCGAGTCGCTGCCGTATCCCGCGCCGAGTTCGCGCAGCAGGTACAGCGCCATCTCGACGGTCAGGTGCTCACGCGCGTGCTGGTGGTGGGTGAACAGGACCTCGGGCTCGTTCTCGTCCGTCGTCACGTTGTCGCTGATCTTGATGGCGACGATGTCCCGGCCCTGGTAGGAGCGGCCGATCACCCGCTTGCTCATGATGTTCGGGTACGCCGCCAGCCGCTGGTCGATCTCCGCGTTCATCTCGGCGTAGTTGTGGTAGCGGGAGTCGGCCGAGGGGAAGTCGAACAGCCGCAGACCGTCGGCGGCGGTCGAGCGGTCGGGAGCGGCGCCCAACGGCGTGACCTCGTACCCCTGCCGACGCAGGGTGCGGATCTGGTCGGCGCGGCCGGAGACGACCACCGTCTCCTCGTCGGCCTCGTCCACGGTGACCCCGGCCCGCTGGATCTCCGTACGGGTCACGGGAGTCGTGCGCTGATGGATCTCGTACTGGCGGATGTCGTCGGCCGAGGCCGCCGCCGGCTCCGCGCTGTCGGCGTCGGCCTGAGTGGCCGTCATCGACACGGGCGCGGCGAGGGCGAGGGCGAGGAGTGCGGCGAGCACGGCGGAGCGTCTGCCGCGTGTGCGAAGTCGCATGAAGTCTCCTTGTGGGAGGTGGGGTTGTCCATGGCGACGTGCCTGGTGCGGTGTACGGTGCCGCAATCCTGCGCGCATGACATGATCAGGTCAATAGCGTCATGTCGGTCGATCATTCGACCATTCGACCACCCGACCAGGTGCATCCGGTGAAGATCCCCGCACGCCCCCTTGTCCGACCGGCCTCCATCGGCTTTCTTGCCCTCATGGCGGACACCACGGGAAACACGGGAAACATCCAGGACACCGGGGCGCCACTCCACGGCCCCGCCCCCCAGCCCCGCAAGTCCGGTTGGCGCCACATCGGCCCCGGCATCGTCGTCGCCGCGACCGGGGTGGGCGCCGGCGACCTGGTCGCCACCCTCATCGCCGGCAGCAGCTTCGGCTACACCCTCCTGTGGGCGGCGGTGATCGGCTGCCTGGTGAAGATCTCCCTCGCCGAGGCCGCGGGCCGCTGGCACCTGGCCACCGGCCGCACCCTGTTCGACGGCTGGGCGAGCCTCGGCCGTTGGACGACGTACTTCTTCGGCGTCTACGTGGTCATCTGGGGCTTCGTCTACGGCGCGGCGGCGATGTCGTCGAGCGCCCTGCCCCTGCAGGCCCTCTTCCCGGACGTGATGGACCTCGAGTGGTGGGGCATCGCCTGCGCCCTGGTGGGCCTGGCCTTCGTCTGGTTCAACCGGTACGCGGTCTTCGAGAAGGTCATGACGGTCCTGGTGGGCGTCATGTTCGCGGTGACGGTCTACCTGGCGGTCAGGGTGGTCCCGAACCTGGGCGACGCCTTCGCCGGGCTGCTCCCGGTCCTGCCCGACGCGGACGATTCGGTCCTCTACACCCTCGGCCTGATCGGCGGCGTGGGCGGCACGATCACGCTGGCCGCGTACGGCTACTGGATCAACGCCAAGGGCTGGACCGACTCCGGCTGGATGAAGGTGATGCGGCTGGACAACCGCGTCGCCTACCTCACCACCGGCATCTTCGTGGTCGCGATGCTCGTCGTCGGCGCCGAACTCCTGAACTCCGCCGGTGTCGCGATCGCCGGCGGCGACAGGGGCCTGATCCAGCTGAGCGACATCCTGGAGGACAAGTACGGTGCCACGACGGCCAAGTTCTTCCTGATCGGCTTCTTCGCCACCTCGTTCACGTCACTGATCGGCGTGTGGCACGGGGTGAGCCTGATGTTCGCCGACTTCGTGGCCCGCGGCCGGAAGAAGGCGAAGCCGTCGACGGGCGAGGCCATCGCCTCCGGCGGCCCGGAGAAGTCCTGGCCGTTCCGCGCCTACCTGCTGTGGCTGACCTTCCCACCCATGATCCTGCTGTTCGAAGGCCAGCCCTTCCGCCTGATCATCATCTACGGCGTCCTCGGCGCCGCCTTCATGCCCTTCCTCGCCCTCACCCTGGTCTGGCTCCTCAACTCCGCCCGCACTCCCCGCGAATGGCGCAACGGTCCCCTCAGCAACACCATGCTCGCCATCGCGGGCCTCCTCTTCCTGGTCCTGTGCGTCAAACAGGTCTGGGACCAGCCCTGGTCGGAGTTCTTCTAGCGGTCAGGTCAGATCAGGCCGTCCCACCGCGGGCTGAGGGCGATCGCCCGGAGTTCCTCCATGCTCAGTGCGGGGGCGTCGCGCGTGGGCGTCCTCTTGCTGAGCACCGGCGTTGAAGGCGCTGATCACCACGCGCATGCCGTCGGCCCGCATGGTGTCGACGGTCCACACTCGGTCCCGCGCCCCTGCTCCCCGCTGAACTCCCCGTCGGGGAGGGGTTCCTTCAACGTGCGGATGAGTTCCTCACCGGAGACGGGCGCCGGAGTGCCCTGGGCGGCGGTGGTGACCTCGGCTCCCGAGGCCGCCGACGCCTGTTCGTTCTCCCCGCCCCTGCCGGACGGGAGGAGTGCCCCGCCCCTGCCGTCAAGGTGGCCCGCCCTCCAGGGCAAGTTGCTGAAAGGCGTGAGCACTTCGGCAGGGGGCGCCGCCCCATGCCCGCATCGCCGGACGGCTGTCGGCGAAAGGCCCAGGTGGCCCAGGTCTGAGTGCTCTGATTGAAATTATGTTCCTTCTTGGAATGCCATTCCAGCCGTGTTACTTTGTGGCCACTTCCGGCCAACGGCGGCGGGAGGGAAGAGGGCAGGTGACTTCAGTGGAGGACGTCGCAGTGGGTGGCGTGTCGATCAGCGCGGCCGCAGCAGTGCGTGAGATCACCGATGGCGCGACGCTCGCGATCTCGGGAGGCGGGGGCGGGGTGCTCGAGCCGGACGCGCTGATCACGGCTCTGGCGGCCCGCTTCGAGGCCGAGGGGAGCCCGCGCGATCTGACGATCGTGCACAGCGTGGGCGTGGGCGACAAGGCGCTGCGAGGCATGAGCCACCTGGCCAAGCCCGGCCTGGTCGCCAAGTTCATCGGTGGCCACATGGGCAACAGTCCCGCCGTCGGCAGGATGATCCGCGACAACCAGGTCGAGGCCTACAACCTTCCGCTCGGTGTGCTGAGTCAGCTCTTCCGCGACACCGCTGCCGGCCGGCCCGGGCTGTTGACCAAGACCGGCCTCGGCACGTTCGTCGATCCGCGGCTCGGCGGAGGCAGCCTGAACTCGGTCTCCAAGGACAGCCTCGTCGAGGTGATGGAGATCGACGGGCAGGAGTACCTCTTCTACCGGGCGATCCCCATCGATTTCGCCTTCGTACGAGGAAGCCGGGCCGACGTGCTGGGCAACGTGGTGTACGACGACGAACCGTCGTACCTCGACACGCTGGAGATCAGCATGGCCGGCTACCGGGGCGGCGCGACCCGGCCCGGTCCGGGGCGTACCTTCGTGCAGGTCAAGGAGGTCGCGTCCGAGCGCTTCCATCCCAAGCGCGTGCACATCCCCGGGGCGCTCGTCGGCGCGGTCGTGGAGTACCCGGAGCAGTGGCAGACCTATGTGGCGGAGCGCAACGACGCCTTCGCCGGCGACGTGCGCATCGACGAGTTCCCCGAGTTGCCGCACGGGTGGCGGCGGATCATCGCCGAGCGGGCGGCCCGCTTCGTCCAGCCGGGCGATGTGGTGAACCTCGGTGTCGGGGTGCCCGACGGCGTGGCGTCCGTGCTGCAGGAGACCGGCATGAGCGAGCGGATCACGATGACGAACGAACACGGGGTCATCGGCGGGGTCACGTCGCTCGGCATGACGTTCGGCGCGTCGAGCAACTACGACGCCCTGCTGACGATGACGAACATCATCGACCTGTACCAGGGCGGCATGCTCGACGTCACCTTCCTGGGCTTCGCGCAGGCCGACCGGCACGGCAACGTCAACGTGTCGCTCTACAACGGCGAGGTGATGGGGGCCGGCGGGTTCATCGACATCGCTCAGAACGCCCGTCGCGTGGTCTTCTGCGGCTCGTTGACCGCCGCCGGCTTCAGGCCCGACATCGGCGACGGAACGCTGGGCATCGCCCGCGAAGGCTCCGTCGACAAGTTCGTCCGTGACGTCGACCAGATCACCTTCAGCGGCGAGCAGGCGGTCAAGCGGGGCCAGGACGTGCACATCGTCACCGAACGCGCCGTCTTCCAGCTGACCCCGCAGGGTTGGGCTCTGCGCGAGGTCGCACCCGGTGTCGACGTACAGGCCGACGTGCTGGACCACTGCCCCTTCACTCCTGTGCTCGACGACGTGTCGCCCATGGCGGCCGAGCTCTTCACCCGAAAGGACAGCCGTGAAGTCTGAGACCGACGGACCGATCCGGATCCTCACCCTCGATCGACCGGAAAAGCTCAACGCCATGAACAGCGAGGCGTGGACAGACCTGCTGCGCGAGCTGCGCACGGCCGAGGACGACCCGTCGATCCGCGTGGTGCTGCTCCGCTCGCAGGGGCGCGCCTTCTGTGCGGGCAACGACATCAAGGAGACGAACGCCTTCACCACGCGGGCGCAGACACGCGCCTACTTCCTGGACCTGATGGTTCCGACGATCACGGCGATGGCCGGCAGCAGGCTGCCGATCGTGGCGGAGGTCCAGGGCATGGCGCTCGGCGCCGGCATGGAACTCCTCCAGTTCTGCGACGTCGTCGTCGCCAGTGACGCCGCTGTCTTCCGCCTTCCGGAAACGAGCATCGGCCTGTGGGCCACCGTCTTCCTGGGGTCGGCCAGCTACACGACCAGCCGACGCATGACGCAGTACCTGGCGCTGACGGGCGAACCCGTCAGCGCGCAGGAGGCCCTCGAGGCGGGTCTCATCACCCGCGTCGTCGCGCCGGACGACCTGGAGCGCGTGGGCGGGGAGGTCGCCGCCACGATCGCGCGCAACGCCCCGCGGGCCACCGCGTTGAGCAAGAAGTTCGCCAACCACACGATGCTGACCGAGTCGCTGCCGGTGGTCCGTGAGGCGCTCTCCGTGCTCATCGACGAGACGTTCAGCGGGCAGGAGGGCGTGGAGGGCGTGGCCTCGTTCCTGGAGAAGCGCGCCCCCGTCTTCGCCGACGTCACGAACGTGCACGGGCGGTGAGGCGGTTGTCCGGGTCTTCACGGGTGCGTGCGGTCCGTCGTCCGGCCGCCGAGGGTGCTCGGGTCGAGGTGGCGTCATGAGCCACGACCGAGGCGTGGTGCCGTCCCAGGTGGACGTCGTCATCGTCGGGGCCGGCATCACCGGTCTCGCGGCCGCGGCGTGGTGTGCCGAGCACCAGGTGCGTGCCGTCCTGCTGGAGAAGCAGCCGGAGATCGGCGGCACGACCGCGATGAGCGGCGGATGGTTCGCCTTCTCGGGCACCGACGAGCAGCAGCGGCGCGGCATCGTCGACCACGACTCCACCTTCGTGGCGGACATGCTCGCCGCCTCCGGCGGGGTCGCTGATCCGGCGCTGCTGGAGGCGTACGCGCGCGAGCAGCACGACGCCTACGACTGGATGCGCGGGCTGGGGCTGGAGTTCGACGTGGTCAAGCTCAGTTCCGGACAGAGCGTCCCCCGCTCGCACCACGCGCCGATCGAGAGCGTGCTGGCCGCCCTGCTCGCTCGTGTCGAGGCCGCGTCCACCGCGGTCCTGCGCACCGGTGCGCGCGTGGTGGACCTCATCGACGACGGAGGGACCGTCGCGGGTGTCGTGGTCGAGCTGGACGGTGGCACGCGGCGGAGCGTGCACGCCCGCGGTGTCCTGCTGGGGACAGGCGGTTTCACCCGCTCCCCGGAGATCATCGGCCGGTACGCTCCGCGGCAGGTCGACGCGATGCCGTACGGGGGCCTGGGCAACACCGGCGACGGCCTGCGCTTCGCCGCCGCTCGAGGAGCGGCCCTGCGTGACATGGAGTACGTCTCGGGCACGTTCGGGTCTCATCCCGAGACGACCATCGAGGAGCACGAACTGCTGACCGCGTTCTACATGGGCGCCGTCATCGTGAACGCCGAGGGCCGGCGCTTCGTGGACGAGTCGGCCTCGTACAAGACGCTGGGCGCCGCGTGCCTGGAACAGCCCCGGCAGATCGCGTTCCAGGTGTTCGACGCGGACGTACGTGCGCAGTCCCAGCCGGGGGTTCCCCTCTCGGACATCGACGCTCTCGAGCGCAAGGGGCACGTGCACCGGGCCGACTCGTTGCGGGAGCTCGCCGAGGCGGCGGGCATCGACGCGGCACAGTTGGAGCGCACGGTGCACGAGTACAACGCGGTGGTGGTCGGCGACCGCTCGGACGCCTTCGGCCGCACCGGACTGTGCAACGGGGTGGGGCGTCTCGTGCCCGTCACCAGGGCTCCGTTCTACGCCTACCCCGCGAAGACGTTGATGACGTCGACGTACTGCGGCGTGGCCGTCGACGCCGTCGGCCGGGTGCTGACCGGTTCCGGGGCGGCCGTGCCCGGGCTGTACGCCGCGGGCGAGGTCGTCGGCGGGTTTCACGGCAAGGCGTACGTGACCGGCACGGCGCTGAGCAAGGGCCTGATCTTCGGCCGCCTCGCGGCCTCACACATAGCCTTGGAGGCTGCCGCGCGATGAAGCTCTTCGTGTTGCTCGGCGATCCGATCAAGCAGGCCAAACTGCCCGACCTGTTCAACGACCGGGCGCGTGAGGTCGGCCTGAACTCGTTGATGGTCATGACACGTTGTCGTGCGGACAGCCTGTCCGACGTCATGGCCGGCCTGTCCGGGACCGAGCAGGTGACCGGGATCGTCGTCACGGTGCCGCACAAGGTGAACGTCGCCGGGATGTGCGACAGTCTCGGGCCGGCGGCCGAGGCGTGCGGCAGCGTCAACGTCGTGCGCCGTACCGAGCGCGGCGGCTGGCACGGGGACAACGTCGACGGACTGGGGTTCGTCGCGGGGCTGCGTGCCCGGCACCGGCTGCCCGATCATCCGCGGGTCGACATCATCGGCGGCGGAGGCGCCGGCGTCGCCATCGCCTTCGCCCTGCACGCGCAGGGCGCCGAGGTGCGGATCGGGGAGATCGACGCGGACCGCCGTGCGGCGGTGGCCTCGTTGCTGGGTGCTGCGGGCACCGAGGTCCAGGTCCTCGACCGTGTCGACGGCCACGCGTGTGATCTGGTGGTCAACGCCACCCCCCTGGGCCTGTCACCGGACGACCCGCTGCCGTTGGATCTGAGCCGTACCTCGCTGGCACCGGGCGCGGTGGTCGCGGACATCGTGATGGACCCGACGCGCACCGCGTGGTTGGAGCACGCTGACCGGTTGGGTCACGCGACGCACGAGGGCCGCCACATGCTCGCGGCCCAACTGGAGCCGATGCTCGACTTCTTCGGCGAGACCCGGCCCCGGTCCACCGGCTGAGGGACGGCGGTGCCGTTGCCGGCCACGTGGCGACTGCACGCCGTCTTCCGCCGGTTCCTGTCGTGCCGGGCCGCACACTCCGCTGCTGCCCGGCACGTACGCGGTCCCGTATCCCTCCGCCCTCAGGCGCGGGCGACGGTCTGCAGACGCCCTTCGGCGGCTTCCAGGATCTTCGTGACCTCGGCCGTGGTCTGGAGCAGGCGCGGCGCGAGCTGCGCCAGCCGTTCCTCGGTCAGCCGTGGCGTCGGGGCGGTGATGTTGATCACCCCGGCGACCTCACCGGCGACGAAGACGGGTGCGGCCACGGTTCCGACACCCAGGGAGTAGGTGTCGATGGCGATGGCGAAGCCGTTCTCGCGGGTCTTCGTGAGCTCGGCGCGGATCTCGTCGATCGTCTGGGGTGCGCGGGGCCCGCCGTCCTCCCGGCTGATGATTCCCTGGCGCAGGATCTTCTGCAGCGCGATCTCCTCGGGAACGTGCGCCATCCAGGCGAAACCGGTGGCCGAGCAGCTGAGCGTGACGGTGCTGCCCGAGTCGGGGTCGTAGCGCAGCCCGGAGCGTGCGCCCTGGTAGGCGGCGACCCAGACCATGTCCTCATGGTCGATGACGGCCAGGCGGACGAGCTCGGCGGTGTCACTGGCAAGTTGTTCGAGTACGGGTCGGGACAGGCCGACCAGGTCGTTGACCGCAAGGTGCTTCAGGCCCAGGGAGACCAGCTTGAGGCTCAGCACGTAGTTGCCGAGCGCGCCGTCCTGGCGTACGTAGCCGGCGTCGCTGAGCTCGGCGAGCAGCCGGTGAGCCGCACTGCGAGGTATGCCGAGCGAGTCGGCGATCTGGTGCAGCTGCAGGCCTTTCTCGACACCGGCGAGGACTTCGAGGATGCCGAGGCCGCGCGCGAGCGCAGGAGCCATGAGTCGTTTCCCTTTCTCAGCGAGGGTTCTTGCTGGAGGTGCCGCCGGCTTGCGGCCCATCCTGCCACTGAAACCTGGATTGCCGTATCCATATGCGATGTCGTTCCAACTTTATCTTGTATCGAACTGCTTTTCATGTTGGAATGCCGTTCCAGCGCGACGGAGCGGCAGGCGTCCGTCACGCTTCCCGCCCTGACACGAGAGCCTCGTGCACGACGCAAGGACGGCAAGAACCATGGAGCAGGTCACGCAGAGACAGAAGACACCACGCAAGGCCGCGATGGCGTCACTGTTGGGCAGCACGCTCGAGTACTACGACTTCTTCATCTACGGCGCCGCGGCCGCGCTGGTCTTCAACCACCTGTTCTTCCCCGACGTGAGCCCGGCTGTCGGCCTGATCGCCTCGTTCGCGACGTTCGGCGTGGGATACGTCGCACGACCGCTCGGCGGCCTGGTGTTCGGTCACTTCGGTGACAGGATCGGCCGCAAGCAGGCGTTGCTCGGGTGCCTGGTTCTCATGGGCGTGAGCTCCTTCCTGATCGGCTGCCTGCCCAGCTACGACTCCATCGGAGTCCTGGCCCCGATCGGGCTGACGCTTCTGCGGCTGCTCCAGGGCTTCTCGGCCGGGGCGGAATCGGCCGGCGCGGCGACGCTGACCGTCGAGCACTCCTCGAACGAACGCCGCGGCTTCTTCAGCAGCTTCCTCTCGGTGGGCATCGCGGCGGGCAACGTGCTGGCGACCCTGGTGTTCATTCCGGTCGCGGCACTGCCGGACGAGGCGCTGTACAGCTGGGGATGGCGGGTGCCCTTCTGGCTGTCGGCGGTCGTCGTCCTGATCGCCTACCTGGTGCGTACGCGCCTGGAGGAGACCCCGGTCTTCCAGGAGATAGCCGAGGACGAGGAGGTGCGCAGCCTGCCGGCGAAGGACGTGCTGCGCTACCAGCCCGGAGCGGTCGTGCGCGTCGCGGGCGCGACGATGCTGGCCATGATGCAGTCACTGTCGACGGTGTTCGTCCTGGCCTACGCGACGCAGGAGGTCGGCGTGGAGCGGTCGACGATGCTGATCATCAGCGCGGTGGCGGTCGCCCTGATGATGTTCACGTCACCTGCCGCGGCTCACCTGTCCGACCGGTTCGGCCGGCGACCGGTGACGCTCACCGCCGCGATCGGCTGCGGGGTGACGATCGTCCCCTACCTGTGGATCGTCTCGACCGGCAACGTTTTGGGCATCGCCGTCATGACGATCGTGTTCATGGCGCTGCTCTACGCCTGCCGTGAGGGCGTGTGGCCGGCCTTCTACGCCGAGCAGTTCGCAGCCCCGGTCCGCTACTCCGGCATGGCGATGGGCAACCAGCTGGGCAATGTGATCGCCGGATTCGCACCGCTGATCGCCACCGCCCTGCTCTGGGACGGACCGCTGGGTTGGCTGCCCGTGGCGGGGTTCGGCGTCGTCGTGGCCATCGTCTCGGGTACCGCGGTCTACTTCATGCGCGAGACGGCCGGGCTCTCCACCGAGGAGCTCGACGCGCCGTACGAGCAGGCGCGGGCCGCACGGCGTGAGCAGACGGCTGTCCCCGTCGCCTGACCGTGGTCAGTGCGCCGCCCCCGCCCACGGTGACGTGGGCGGGGGCGGCGCCGTATCGGCTGGAGGTCACGGCAGGGCGTGGACGTGGGGGCCGACCGCGTTGGACCAGGCGTTGCCGGCGGTGGCGTCCCAGTTGGTGGACCAGGTCATGGCGCCGCGCAGGCCCGGGTAGGTCCTGGAGGGCTTGAAGGAGCCGCAGTCGGTGCCCCGTGTCAGGCAGTCCAGGGCGTTGTTCACCACGGCCGGGGAGACGTAGCCGCTGCCCGCGCCGCGGGTGGAGGCCGGGAGGCCGAGGCCCACCTGGGACGGGTCGAGGCCGCCCTCCAGCTGGATGCAGGCCAGCGCGGTCAGGAAGTCCACCGAGCCCTGGCTGTAGACCTTGCCGTCGCAGCCCAGCATCGAACCGCTGTTGTAGTACTGCATGTTGACGACTGTGAGGATGTCCTTCACGTTCAGCGCGGTCTGGAAGTAGGCGTTGGACGTGGACTGCATGTCGATGGTCTGCGGGGCCATCGTCAGGATCATGTCCGGGCCCGCCTTCGCGGACAGCGACCGCAGCGCCTGCGTCATGTAGGTCGCGTCGAGGCCGTTCTCCAGGTCGATGTCGACGCCGTCGAAGCCGTACTCCTGCATCACGGCGTACACGGAGTTCGCGAAGTTCGTCGCGGAGGTGGGGTTGTTCACCGACACGGTGCCCAGTTCGCCGCCCACCGAGATGACGACCTTCTTGCCGGCCGCCTGCTTGGCCCGCACGTCCGCCTTGAACCGGTCGACGGTGTAGCCGTTCAGGCCGGCCGTGTCCAGGTTGAAGGTGACCGCTCCGGGCGTGCCCGTCGCGTCCGCGAAGGCGATCGCGATGATGTCGTACTGGGCCGGGACGTCCGAGATGCGCTGCACCGCCGCGCCGTTGTTGAAGTTCTGCCAGTAGCCGGTCACCGCGTGCTTGGGCAGACCACCGCCTCCGCCGCCGGCGTTCTCCCTCGTCCGGACCGTCACCGCCGTCGACTTCGTCGACTCGCCCGCCGCGTTGGTGGCGGCCACCTGGAAGGAGTACGACGTCGAGGCCGCGAGGCCGGTCACCGTCGCCGACGTGCCCGACACCGCCGTCACCTTCGTACCGTCGCGGTAGACGGTGTAACCGGTCGCGCCCGACACCGCGTTCCACACCAGCGACACCGACGAGGACGTCGTACCGGAGACGCTGAGGCCGCCCGGCGTGGCCGGGACCGTGGGCTGCGGGTCACCGCCCCCGCCCCCGTCGGGGCCGAAGACCGACAGGTCGTCCGCGTAGTAGGCCTGCTGCCCGTACCAGCCGTGGGTGTAGACGGTCACCGAGGTGGTCGCGGAGCCGGTCCGGAAGCTCGTCGTCAGCTGCTTCCAGCTGCTGGAGTCCGGGGTCCAGGTCGAGACGTCCGTCGTGCCGGTGCCGGTCACGCCCAGGTAGGCGTAGCCGCCCCGCACCCAGGAGCTCAGGGAGTACGTGGAGTCGGGCCGCACCGCGACGGTCTGCGTGCAGCGGGCGTTGTCCTGTCCGGACGGCGTGGCCTTGAGCGCGGCCGTGCCGCCGTGCACGGGGGACGAGACGGTCGTCCCGCTGTTCGCCGAGCAGGTCCAGTTGCTCAGGCCCGCCTCGAAGCCGGCGTTCTTGACGTTGTTGACGTCCGCCGCGACCGCCTGGCCCGCGCCCGCGAGGGGGAGGGTGAGAGCCAGGGCGGAGACGAGGGCGCCCGCCCAGAGGCGGCCGTTGCCTCTTCTTCTGCGTTCTTTCGTAGCCGGTGCGCGGTCCACTGAAGCCTCCGGTGGGGGAGAAGGGGGGAAGGAGGGGAAGAGGGGGAGAAAGGAGAGGGGGGAAGGACGTGGGGGTGACGGTGGCCGTCGTTGAAGCAACAACGTGGTCCAGACCAATCGCCTTGTCAATGGGTCCAGACCAATTCAGGGGAGCGGGGTTGCCTCCGGTCCGCCGGCGACCCGACTCGCCGGTAGGCCCCGGGGGCGGGGGTCGGCGTCAAGGCGGTGCACGGGATCTCCACCCCGTAGGCCGTATCGAGACCGACGAGATGCTCAACCTGCCCCGTTTTGGAGCAACTTGTGCACCATCCGTTGCTCACGAGGTGGGCAAACGCTGTTCTCCGGCCACAGAGCCGTGGTTACAGTGCTCGCATAGTCACGCAGCGAAGCCATCAGGGTGTGCCGGAGTAACCCCCGGCGGGCCGACGGGCATGGGGAGAACGGGGAGCCGCGCGTGCCAACTGCCATTGCCGTGACCGGTGCCGACCTGGCACTGCCACCGCAGGACGAACGAACCCTGCCCGCCGTGGTGTTGCGGGACATCGGCGCCCTGCCGCTCGAACAGGCTTTGACCGACCTCCAGTCACTCGTCGAGCAGCACGGGCACGTCATCGTCGTCTGCTCCAAGGCGACACCCGTCGCCGTCCTGCGGCGGCTGCACACCCTGCGCTCCCTGCTGGAGAGCGACCGGATCGCGCTCTTCACCCCCAACCTGCCGCCGCTCGCGGTGGCCGTACTGGCCCGCCAGTTGCGGCAACTGGGCTCCTGCGACCTCAGCCCCGGCGTGCTCGCCTCGGCCGGCCGGCTGCTGGTCCACTACCTCCACTCCGGGGCTCTGCTGGGCTCCGTCGCCCGGCTCGACCGGATCCCCGTGAACCTGAAACAGCACGCCAAGTCCTGGGTGCCCGGCAGCCAGTTCGCCGTACTCGCGCATCCCCAGCCGCAACTCGTCCGTCTCGGTCCCGAAACAGCCCTGGACGGGCCGGAGTTCGGTACCTGGATGCTCGTCGCCAAGGGGCAGCTCCAGTCCGACTGGGTCACCGGCACCCTGGCGCCGTCCTGGAAGGTGCAGGGGCTGCGCGAGGCACCGCTTCCGGCCGAGTCCCCGGGCTGGTGGGGGACCGGCAAGGTGATCGAGTTCTGCAGCTATCTGCCCGACCTGTCCGTCCTCTACCAGCTGGTCACCTCCGTGCGGCGCGGCACCTGTCACTGGTGCGGCATCGACGTCATCGGTGACCGGTGCGTGTTCTGTTCGGCCACACCGCCATCCGTACCCGTCCACGACGGCCGCAGAGCCCTCGCCCGCCGCACCTGACCCGGCGGCCGGACCCCCCGCCCGCCCTCCATCGAATCCGCTCGGCCCACACCCCCCAATGAGGTTGCACGGTCTATGAACTCCCGTCAGCGCCGCGGCGTGATACTCCTGCTCCTGTCGATCCTGTGCGCCCTCGCCGCCTTCGCCGGCGTGCTCTCCGTCATCGACGACGTGGAGTCCAAGGTCGGCCCCGAAGTCACCGCATACCGGCTGAAATCCGACGTGGCGCCCTACGCGCCGCTCAGTGCGGGCCAGTTCGAGAAGATCGAGATGCCCGAGCGCTGGCTGTCGGAGAACGCGGTCACCGATCTCGGCGACATCCGGGGCAAGATCGCCGTCACCACACTGCGCGAGGGCTCCCTGCTGCAGAGCGACATGATCGTGAACCAGCCCGCCCTGCAACCCGGGCAGCAGGAGGTCGCCATCATGATCGACGCGGCCACCGGCGTCGCCGGCAAGATCACACCGGGCTCGTCGGTCAACGTCTACGCCACCTTCGAGGGGGAGCACGAGGGCGCACCCGCCCAGTCCAAGATCATCGTGACCAACGCCAAGGTCCTCGACGTCGGCCGGATCACCGCCCTCGAACCCGACGAGGGCGACCGCGGCCGACAGCCCACGGACGCCGTCCCGATCACTTTCGCGCTGTCCGCCATCGACGCCCAGCGCATCACCTACGCCGAGTCGTTCGCCCAGCGGGTCAGGCTCGCGCTCGTCGCACCCGGCGGCGACACCACGGTCCCCGAGCAGGACCGTACGTACGAACTCGCGAAGGACAAGTGAGAGGCCCGCATGCCCACGAGGATCCTCCCGGCAGTCGGGGACGCGGACGCCGTCCGGTCCATCACCACACTGCTCAGCCAGCTCCCGGACGCCGAACCGGTGCCCCCGGTGGTCGACTCCACCCAGCTCGTCGACACCCTCGCGCGCCTGGCCGCCGAGTCGGTCGACGAGCTGCCCGAGGTCGTGGTCGTGCACGAGCGGATCGGCCCGGTCCCCGCGCTGGAACTGATCCGCGAAGTGGCCCTGCGCTTCCCCGCCGTCGGCGTCATCCTGGTCACCTCCGACGCGAGCCCCGGCCTCTTCCAGGCCGCCATGGACTACGGCGCCCGCGGCCTGGTCGCCCTGCCGCTCAGCTACGAGGAACTCGCCAGCCGCGTCCACGCGGTCGCCCAGTGGTCGTCCGGCGTACGCCGCCATCTGGGCTCCGGCGGAGACGTGTTCACCGGCGTCGGCGGCACGGTCGTCACCGTCAGCGGCGCCAAGGGCGGTGTGGGCACCACCCTGACGGCGATCCAACTCGCCCTCGCCGCCCAGGCGTCCGGACGCAGTACCGCCCTGGTCGACATGGACCTCCAGACCGGCGACGTCGCCTCCTTCCTGGACGTCCAGTTCCGCCGGTCCGTCGTGGACCTCGCGACGATCAGCGACATCTCCCCGCGCGTCCTGGCCGACGCCGTCTTCCGCCACGACACCGGCCTCACCCTGCTCCTCGCCCCCGGCGAGGGCGAACGCGGTGAGGACGTCACCGACCGCGCCGCCCGCCACATCGTCGGCGCCCTGCGCTCCCGCTACGAGGTCGTCGTCATCGACACCGGGGCCCAGCTCGGCGGAGCCGGCGCGGCGGCCGTCGAGACCGCCGACACGGCGCTCCTGGTCACCACCCCCGACGTGGTATCCGTCCGGGGCGCCAAACGGACGGTGCGGATGTGGGACCGGCTGCAGATCCGCAAGGCGGAGGAGACCACGGTCGTCGTCAACCGCCACACCCGGAGCACGGAGATCCAGCCCCCGCTCATCCAGAAGATCACCGGCACCGCGGTCGCGGCCACCGTGATCCCGGCCCACTTCAAGGAACTGCAGGGGGTCGTCGACGCGGGCCGGGTCCACGAACTGGAGAGCAAGAGCACGGTGAAACAGGCCCTGTGGGGTCTGGCCGGAGAACTCGGCCTGGTCAAACCCACCGAGGGCGCCCACAGGACCGGACGGCTGCGCGGTGACCGGCTGCGCGGCGACCGGGGAGCCGTGAGCATCCGACGGCGCAAGGACGGAGGGGGATGAGGGGGGATGAGGTGGATGAGGTGAAGGGGGAGGAGAAGCACGCCGTCCGGGGCGGGGACCGGGGCCAGGTCACCATCGAGTTCCTCGGCATGGTCCCGACGATCCTCGTGACGCTGGTGGTGCTGTGGCAACTCGTACTCGTGGGATACACGTTCACCCTCGCGGGGAATGCTGCGGACGAGGCCGTACGGGCGGGCACGGCGGCGGATCCGGGCGCACGCCAGGGCGCCTGTCAGGCGGCGGGGCTGGACAAGCTGCCCGGCGCCTGGGAGGGAGCGGCGACGGTGAACTGCGGGACCGGGGGCGGCTATGTCACCGCCGACGTGACGCTGCGAGTCCCCGTCCTCTTCCCGGGCGCCGCCGACTTCCCCTTCGAGGTGAAGGGCCACGCGGGCGCGGTGGAGGAGGAGGTGGGGGACTGAGATGCCGTACGACAACAGGCGGGGCGGGCTCCGACGGCGTCGGGATCCCGGCCGGGGCCGGGACCGTGGCCAGGTGGCGATCGAGTATCTGGGCTTCCTGCCGATCCTCGTCATCGTCGCCTTGGCCGGCGTACAGCTCGGCCTCATCGCGTACACCGCGCAGCAGGCCGGTACCGCAGCCCGGGCGGGAGCCCGTAGCGCCTCGCTCGGCCAGTCCGCCCAGGGCGCCTGCACGGTCGCGGTGAGCGGCTGGCTGGCCGGCGACACCGCCTGCGGGGCGGCGGAAGGCGGCGAGGAGGTCACCGTCACGGCCACGATCGGCATTCCGTCGATCGTGCCGGGCTGGGACTTCGGCCAGGCCCGGAAGACCGCCACGATGCCCATGGACCACTGACCACCGACCGCTGACCACTGACCACCGACCGAGGCACCAGGCACCACGAACGAGGAGTACCGGACTCATGAGCCTGCGGGCACGTATCAACCTCCCCGAGGAGAAGGGGAACCGGGGTGAGGACGGCCATCTGGTCGCCTCCTACCGGGCCAAGCTCCTCGAGGAGATCGACCTCGCGGAGATGAGTTCACTGGCCGCCGCCGAGCGCCGCGCGAGACTGGAGCGGGTGCTCGGGCACATCATCAGCCGCGAGGGCCCGGTCCTGTCGACCGTGGAGCGCTCCCAGCTGATCCGCAGGGTCGTCGACGAGGCGCTCGGCCTCGGCATCCTGGAGCCGCTCCTGGAGGACGCCTCCGTCACGGAGATCATGGTCAACGGCCCCGACGCGATCTTCGTCGAGCGCGGCGGACGGGTCGAGCAGCTGCCGATGCGCTTCGCCTCCCACGACCAGCTGATGCAGACCATCGAGCGCATCGTCTCGACGGTCAACCGTCGTGTGGACGAGTCGAATCCGATGGTCGACGCGCGTCTGCCCTCCGGCGAACGCGTCAACGTCATCATCCCGCCGCTGTCCCTGACCGGCGCCACCCTCACCATCCGCCGCTTCCCGCGCTCCTTCACCCTGCACGAGCTGATCGGCCTCGGCTCCCTCGACGAGCACATGCTGTACCTGCTGGCGGGCCTGGTGCAGGCACGCTTCAACGTGATCGTGTCGGGCGCGACCGGCACCGGCAAGACGACCCTCCTCAACGCCCTCTCCGGACTGATCCCCGAGGGCGAACGCATCATCACCATCGAGGACTCCGCCGAACTCCAGCTCCAGCAGCCGCACGTCGTCCGCCTGGAGGCCCGCCCGCCGAACGTCGAGGGGAAGGGCCGCATCACCATTCGCGACCTGGTGCGCAACTCGCTGCGCATGCGCCCCGACCGCATCGTCGTCGGCGAGGTCCGCGGCGGCGAGTCCCTCGACATGCTCCAGGCGATGTCCACCGGCCACGACGGCTCCCTCGCCACCGTCCACGCCAACAGCGCGGAGGACGCCCTGATGCGGCTCCAGACCCTGGCCTCCATGTCGGACGTGGAGATCCCCTTCGCCGCGCTGCACGACCAGATCAACAGCGCCGTCGACGTCCTCGTCCAGCTGACCCGCTTCGCCGACGGAGCCCGCCGCATCACCGAGATCGCCCTGCTGGAGAGCCACGGCGGGGAACCGTACCGGCTGGCCACCGTCGCCCGCTTCAACGCCCGGCCGATGGCCTCCGACGGCCGCGTCCACGGCGCGTACGAGCACCACCCGCTCCCGCGCCGCACCGCCGAACGCCTCTACATGGCGGGTCAGCCCGTCCCGCAGGCCTTCGGCATCGCCCGCTCCCTCGACCAGCTGACCACCCGAGAAGCCAGGTAGGACCGCCGCCATGGAGCTGCAGAACCTGATCACGCTGACCACCGGCATCGCGCTGCTGACCTGCGTCCTCGCGGTCGTCGGCGTACACATGTACGCCGCGGGCAGGGCGCAGAGGCAGGCGCTGGTGGACCGGCTGTCGGCCACCGGCCGGGTCCCGGGCGGCGGACGCGGACGCCACTTCCCCACCCTGGACCGCCGACTGCGCCGCACCGCGTTCGGCAGGAAACTGGAACTGCGCCTGGTGGCGACCGGCCTGAACATCACCCCGGGGGAGTTCTTCGTCTGCGTGCTCGCCCTGGTCCTGGGCCTCTACCTCACCGGCCAGGCCGTCCTCGCCCCGTTCTTCGGCCCGCCGGCCGGGATCCTGGGCATCTGGCTGGCGTTCCAGTTCCTCCACTGGCAACGCCAGAAACGGATCGAGAGGTTCATCAACCAACTCCCCGAACTGGCCCGCATCCTCGCCAACGCCACCCAGGCCGGCCTGGCCCTTCGTACGGCGATCGGCATGGCGGCGGAGGAGCTGGAGGCACCGGCCGGCGAGGAACTGGCCAAGGTCGACAACCAGTTGGCCCTCGGCGCTTCGATGGACGACGCCCTCGGCGAACTCGCCGAACGGCTCCCCTCCCGCGAACTGGTCGTCCTGGTCACCACCCTGGTGCTGTCCAACCGGGCAGGCGGCCAGGTGGTCGGCGCCCTGCGGAACCTCACCGACACCCTGGAGGAACGCAAGGAGACCCGGCGCGAGGTCCGCACCCAGCTCTCCCAGGTCAGCATGACGTCGTACGCCGTTCCCGTCCTGGGGGTCGGCTCGTTGTTCCTGATGAACGGGGTGAAGGACGGCGCACTGGAGCGCATGACCGGCTCCCCGGTCGGCCAGGGCGCCGTGATCGTCGCCTTCGGCCTCTACGCCGTCGGCTTCGTCCTCATCCGCCGCCTGTCCCGCATCGACGTCTGAGGGACTCTGAGGGACAAGGAGGGAACGACTGACATGGGACTTCTGCTCGCACTGGCCATGGCCATCGCCGTCTGGGGCGTCTTCGCCGGCGTCCGCATGTACCGCGCCGAGGCGAAACTCCCCGCCGACCTGGTCCTCGCCCTGGAGGTCGGCGCCACCCGCACCGGCGCGGTGGACTCGCTCGTCGACCGCATGGGCATGCGCTACGCCCCGGCCGTCCTGCGCGTCATGGGCCCCCAGCGGGTCGCCAGGTACCGCCGCAAGATCGACCTGGCGGGCAACCCCGGCGGCCTCACCATCGACCGCTACGCCGCCCGCCGCGCGGTCTACGGCTTCCTCGGCGGACTCGGCTTCCTGGTCTTCCTCCTGCGCGGGCAGTTTTTCGTCGCGCTCCTGCTGCTCGCCTTCGGGGCGTTCTGGACGGAGGTCGGCATCTGGTCGGCGATCCGGATCCGCCGTGACGTCATCGAGCGGACGCTGCCGGACTTCCTGGACGTCCTCGCCGTCGTCGTCAGCGCGGGCCTCGGCTTCCGCCAGGCCCTGGACCGGGTCGCCACCAGGTACGAGGGCCCGTGGGCGGACGAACTGCGCATCACCCTCCGCCAGATGGACCTCGGCATGAGCCGCCGCCAGGCCTTCGCGGAACTGCGCCGCCGCAACGACTCCGAGCAGGTCGCCATGTTCGTCACCGCGTTGCAACAGGGCGAGGAACTGGGCGCGCCCATCGTGGAGACCCTGGTCGCCCTCGCCAAGGACATGCGCCGCACGGACGCGCAGAACGCCCGTCGCAAGGCCGCCCGCGCCGTCCCCAAGGCCACCATGATGATCACCACGTTCATGGTCCCGGCCACGATGATCCTCCTCGGCGCGGGCCTGATCCTGGGCTCCGGCACCGACTTCGGCTCGATCACGGGCGAGTAGGACGGGGGCGCGGTGCTGCCATGACGACGACCGGGGAACGTACGGAGCGTCCAGCGCGCAAGGCGCTGCGGCGCCGCACGCGGCGGCCCGAGAACACCGTGCCCCGGGCGGGCGCGCCGCACGTCCGGGTGCCCCCCGCGGACGACAGCGGCCGTTCCGTCATGGACCGGGGCGGGACGGCCGCCGCACCCGCACCCGCACTCGCACCGGACATCGACATCCAGATCAACGCCCTCCAGGCCCTGTGCCGGCAGGTGTTCGGCTTCCGGCTGGCGATGACCGCGCTGGCCGCCCCCGCAGCCCTCCTCAACGCGGGGCCGGGCTGGGGCACCCGCCTGGTCGGCATCGCCGTGGTGGTCACCTTCATGGCGTCCTACGTCCTCTTCCGGGACTGGGAACGCTTCGGCCCCCTCCTCCTGCGCCATCCCACCCTTCTGGCCGCGGACACCCTCTTCGGCGCCCTGATCCTCATCTCCGCGGGCCCCGACAGCCTCCTCGCCTACGTCAGCGTCTGCACCCCGCTCCTCGCCGGCCTGGTCTACGGCTGGCGCGGAGCGGCCGTCTTCGCCTCCCTCCAGGGCCTGATCCTGCTCCTGGTCTACGCGACCCTGGCGGACTCGCGCGCGGGCCTCACGGAGACCCTGTTCCTGCCCGGTACGTGTGTGCTCGCGGGCGCGGTCGGCTCCAGCCTCCGCGGCCTCATGCTCCGCTTCGGTACGGCCACCCGGGCCCTGACGGAGGTCCGGGCCCGCCTGGCCGCCACGGAGGCGGTCAACGAGGAACGCGCGCGTCTGGCCCGCGAGATGCACGACTCCGTCGCCAAGACCCTGTACGGCGTCGCCCTGGCCGCCGACGGCCTCGCCGCCTCCGCGAGCGCCGGACACATGAACGCGGCGCTGGTGCGCCGACAGGCGGAACTCGTCGCCCGCTCGGCCCGTCGCGCCGCCGCCGAGTCCCGCGAACTCCTCGCCGACCTGCGCCGCGAGCCCGACCCGTCCGCCGGCACGGAGCCGGAGAAGGACACGGACGTACTGGCCGAACTGGCGACGCAAACCCGCACCTTCAGCACCCGCACCGGCCTCCCCACGGCATTCCGCCGAACAGGCGACCACCCGTCCGCCGTCCCACCGGCGGTGGCACGCCAACTCCTCACCATCGTCGAAGAGGCGATGGAGAACGCCCACCGTCACGCGGCGCCGACCCGCGTCGACGTGAGCGCGGGCGTCCACGGCGACCTGCTCCGCATCAGCGTCCACGACGACGGCCGCGGCCTGCCCCCAGGCACGGACCTCGAACAACTCCGCCGGGAAGGCCACTTCGGCCTGGTCGGCATGGTCGAGCGCGCGGCCTCGGTCGGCGCCCGCATCCGCATCGGTCGCGGCACCCGCCCCCGGGGCACGGAAGTCCGCCTGGAACTCCCCCTGCCGGCCACGACGCCACCGGTCACCCCTGCGACAACGAGGACGACACCCCCATGAGAACCCTGCCGGGCCCTTCCCCGAAGACCCCTTCGCCCACCGCCCTCCGGATCCTCGTCGCCGACGACAACCCGGTGGTCCGCGCGGGCCTGACCGCCCTGCTCTCCGTCCACGAGGAACTGACGGTCGTGGCGCAGGCGTCAGACGGCAGCGAGGCATGCCGGGCCGCCCGGGACCACCACCCCGACGTCATCCTCCTCGACGTCCGCATGCCGGGCATGGACGGCATCACGGCACTGCCCTACCTGGCACGCATCGCCCCGGTCATGATGCTGACGTACAGCGGAGAATCGGAGGTCGTCCAGGAAGCGCTGCGCAGAGGAGCGGGCGGATACCTGGTCCACGGCGAGTTCACGGCGGACGAACTGGTCACAGCCGTGCGGGACATCGGGCAGGGCCGAGCCCACTTCACCCCGACACCGGCCGGGGCGCTGCTGGCCCAGCTCCGCAAGGCGCCCCCGGGCCCACCGTTGCCCGACGGCCTGGGAGACGCCGGGATGGATGCGACTGCATACGCAGATTCTGTAGTCGAGCTTCCGTATACGAAACCCCAACCCCCCACACGGCCAGGCGAACTGATGCAGATCCAGTCGTCTCCCTCAGCCATTTCTTCACAAAACCTTTCGCAACTGCAACCGTATGTGGGACAGTCTTCTTCCGGGTGGACAAGCGGTCGTCCGGCCGCTCCCGACAGGTCGAGGTTCCAACTGAGCACCAGGGAGGCGGAGATCATGGACCACATCGCATCCGGGATGAACAACCAGCAGATCGCCGCCACCTGTTTCATCAGCGAGAAGACGGTCAAGAACCACATCAACCGCATCTTCGCGAAGCTCCACAGCACCAGCCGTTCCGAAGCCGCCGCGAAGTGGCTCGGCACGGCCCCGGACTCGGCGCGAGGACTGGGGTGACCTGCGGTGACAGCAGAGAAGGCAAAGCGGCGGACCGGCAACTGGGCCCGGAAATGGGCCCTGGGGCCCTCTGGCGAACTGAAAAATTCGCCGTACGTTGCTGACATCGACTGCGGCACCCTGAAGCAAGCCGCAACCGCGTCAGCCGGAGGGGAACACCATGAGCAGCTGGATCAACACCACGATCACTTACCTCCACTCCCACACCACCCGCAACGACAGGGGTCAGACGGCGGTGGAGTACCTGGGCATCATCGCGGTGGTGGTGGCAATCGTGCTGGCGATCACGGGGACGAGTATCGGCCAGACGATCTTCGACGCGATCACGACGAAAATCGCCGAGATCACTGGAGGCTGATGCAATCCCGCAAACACGGCGACGCAGGGCAGGCTTTCCCTATTTACATCACGGTGGTGGGAGGCCTGCTCTTTCTCGCGTTCGCGTATTTGGCGATCGGGCAGGCAGCGGCCAACAGGAACGGTGCTCAGACAGCCGCGGACGCGGCCGCACTCGCGGCGGCTCAGGACAGACGTGACCAACTCGCGGGTGCGTGGATCGAGGATCTTCTGGATCCGACCAAGTGGCAGGCGATCTTCGACGGCAGTGCGGAAGGGCTCGACGAGTCTTGCTGGCGCGCGCACCAGCTTGCGGCACAGAACGACGCGACCGTTCTGGGGTGTGGTCTGGACGGACTCCTGGGCTACACGGTCGAGGTCGAGACGACCGAGACCGTGGGGGAATCCATTGTGCCCGGCACCGAGAACATGAAGTCGAAGGAAACAGCCACTGCGGTGATCGATCCTCGCTGCACCTTCGATCCTCTGGCCGAGGATGCTCCCGATGACACCCTTCCTCTGCTCACCTGTAAGGGCATCGAGTGGGAACTGGATCCCGAAGGCCCAGTGGAACTCCTCCCGCAGCCCGAGGACCTTTTCGATGTCCACCTGGCCGACTGACCAACGAACGACGAGTGACTAAGGAAGCAGAGGCATGAGCATTTGGTTCACAACGAAGGCCCAGAGGGGGATGGTCGCGCTGACTGTTGCGGCCGGACTGGCCCTCGGAGTGGTCGGCTGCGGTGGGGGCGAGGGCGATGACGAGGGGACGGCGGCCACGGCTTCCGCTTCCAAGGGCAACGGGCCCGCTCCGAGTGCACAGGAGGAAAAGGCGAACGATCCCATTGCCGAGCTGAGGGGGTCGAATGGTCTGATTCTTCAGGTCACCTCTGCGGAACGTGACGCGGGCGGCTTCGTCACTGTGAACGCGATGCTGAAGAACGACGGTGCCAAGAGCATCACAGTGCCCGCTGCGTTGAGCGGCAACGAAACCGAGATCGTGCGAAACGGCCGGTCGCTCGGTGGCGCCACTCTGGTCGACTCGAAGAGCAAGAAGCGCTACTACGTGCTGCGCGACACCGACGGCCGCCCGCTGACGACAACGGGTTTCTCGGCAATCAAGGCCGGCGAGAGCCTCTCCGTCTTCATGCAGTTCCCCGCACCGCCCGCAGACGCTTCCGAAGTCACCTTCCAACTACCGACGTTCGCCAGCGACACCATCCAGATCTCTGGGTGAGGCAGGCCATGACACTTAATCACCTGAGCACGGTGCGGCCAAGGTTCTCCTCGGCAATCACCATTACCACCGTCCTCATCGCCACCAGCCTCTACAACGCCACCGGCGCTGCCGCCGCCGACGGTCCCAGCGTCCCACCGGGCACCGAAGCCACCGCCTCCGCCCCGGTCGAACTCGACCCGAACGACCCGGACCTGAAGCTCCCCGACGGCGCCACCCTCGCCGAACCGAAGGTCCTCGACATCAAGCAGGTCGTCGAGGAACAGAGCGGTGACGAGCGCCGCGAGGACACCAACACGGAGGTGACGTTCGCGCTGCAGGCCGAGGTGCTGTTCGGCAAGGACAGCGCGAAGCTCAGCGCGCAGGCGAAGGCCCGTATCGGCACGATCGCCGAAGAGATCAAGAAGCAGAACGCCACGAAGATCCGCGTCTTCGGCTTCACGGACGACCTGGGCTCCTCGGCCCACGGCGACGTCCTGTCCCGCGAACGCGCGAACGCCGTTCACACCATCCTGGGCCAGGAGCTGAACGACCCCAACGTCACCTACGAGGTACGCGGCTACGGCGAGCAGTACCCGATCGCCGACAACTCCACCGAGGCCGGCCGCAAGAAGAACCGCAGGGTCGAGATCTCCTTTCCCCGCACGGAGAGCTGACGACCTGGGGCCCGTCTGGAACACACCCCCGGGTCCTGCTCGGGGGCAGCTCAAATGGTGCCCCGCCGGGTGGTGCAGGGAATCTCCGCGGCCCCGAGGCCGTGGGGCCGGAGACGGCTGCCTTGCCGAAAACCGTGAGCAGTCGACGGACATGTGTCACTCAAGCGCTCAAACGAGCGGCATCAGGACAGCGGCAGCCAAAGTGCTCACGCCTTTGGAACGGTGTGTCACCCCCGAGGCCTGGGCGAGTGTCCCGGCATCGCCGCACCGAGGCCACCGTCCCACCGGGCGGTCGCGGAACACCGCCCACCGAGCAGCACCACCGGCCCCGACCTTCGACGCCACCTGCAGACCCCTTATGCCACCCGCGGGGACACCATCGCAGCTCGGACTCGAAGGGCCGGCCTTTCCGGCGGGACCGCACCCCGACCCAGAGGGGACCTGACGGGTACCAGACGCCCCACTTCGATGACTCGGTGCCTTGCGGCTCACAGCAAGTGGTCCGCCTTGCCCGCCTTGATTTCCAGTACGACGCCCATCCCCGCCACACGCACCCCCGGCTGGCCGCGGCCTGCGACGCCCGGAGACGGGCCGCGCTGCGGGTGCTCGCCTGCGTGGTCAAGGCGTGCTCCGGCGACTGGGGTTTCGGGGACGCGAGGGAGCCGGGCGGAGGGATCCGTATGTGGGCGGTCCTCCCCAGGGAGGGGATGCGGGCGTACGTGACCGGGCAGTCCTAGAGGCGCCCGCCGTCACCGTCACCGCCACCACCGACGGCGTCCGTCACCACCGTCACTCGCACTCCGACGCGCAACCCCCACCCCGCCATCATCCCCGCCTCGGCCTCGACGACATACCGCGCCCGGACTCTCGGCAGCCCGAGTCGCCCCGGCGGCATGGTGCGCACGGCGATGACGCGGAGACGCCGGTCGAGGTAGGCGACGTCGATGGGCATGCGCATACGGAAGGTGTGGATGCTGTTGGCGGGGGAGAGGAGCAGCGCACCGTCGAGGTCGTCCCGCCCCAACAGGCCCTTGGTACGCGCTCGATAGGAGCCGGCGATCTCCAGCGGCACGCGCACAGCAGGCCGGTCGTCGTCGCCGGGGATGACCAACTCCCCACGCCCGTCATGCCGGCGCGCCATCAGCGACCCACCCCTTCACCCCACCACCGAGCGATCGACCGTCCACGCCGAACCTAACCCCGCCAGGCCCCGGAAGTCAGCTCCTGTGCGGTTGGCAGGACGGGGGAGGGCGGCCAGGGCCGCCCGGACGATTGCGGTGGCCGATGACCTCACTCGACTCCCGCTCGACGTCTTCCGGCTGTCGCCTCACGCCGGGCGCTTCACCCAGTCGACGAGCCGGGCCCACCGGCCGCCCCCCGGCCGGCTCGGCGCCGGCCCCGATCGAGACATCGCCTCGGCCGTGCGCGTCCTCGTGCGCCCCGCAGACTCACACACGCACCGCTGGGTCGTGGGCACGCCCGCGAGCACCTGCTCCGCATGTCTTCCGCAGCCCTCGTAGGTCACCTTCCGGCACGACCGACAGACAGTACGTTGGCACATGACTCCCCTTCGACAACATCTTCATTTTCGATCTGAGACATCCACACGCGCGTCACAAATGGCTCCAGCGTTTGCAGCCTCTCCATGAGTGGCGGAATTAATTCGGCGGTAGTGCGGCTGCCAGGTCGAATCGTGATCCAAGTGGCCTCGCCGGTGCCCCCTCGAATGTCCGGACAAGGGAGACGGACGGGCATATTCGTCGCTTGGCGCAACTCACCGCGTGCTGTCAACTGGTCTGCGGGAAAAGCCTCCTGAAGTTGCTCGGGATACCGGAACAGTGGTTGCATCACGCCTGAACGTGGTGACGGAAAGTCGAAGTATGGCGCTGTGCCTACATTCTGGACTCTTTGAGATCGTCGACCAAGCGCAGCCAGGACAAAGACCGAGAACGGCAACCGCCCACCCCGAACGGGCGGTGTGCGCCGGTCAGGAGGGAGCGACGTGAGTTGCTCGCACGCCGCAGGATGTCCCCTTTTCCCTCTCCTCAGGGCGAGCTTGCAAGGTTGGCGCGACTACTACTGTGACAGCGACGGCCAGTGGCACGACTGTGCGCGCTACCAGTTGGCACTCACCGGCGAGCCCGTGCCCATCAGCCTGCTGCCCAACGGAGCCCGCGCGCGGCATCTCGAACCCGTGGCCGACGCGAACGGGTCCGACGTGGCCAACCCGAGCCAGGTGCCCCGGCAGACCCCGCCGCCGGCGCCGGAGAACGTGCCCCCGTTCGAACCGGTACCCCCGCCGGCCCCCGTACTGCACCACCAACCGTCCCCACTCACACAGACGCCCCACCCACCAGAGCACGTCGCTCGGCACACGCGGAGAGCCTCCCGCTCGAAGCGCGGCTGGTGGGCTCGACTCGCCGACTGGATGAGAGGCCCCGCATGAGTACCTACTGGCCCTGGTGGGCAGGCGCTGTCGGACTTGCTCTGGTCACCATCACCTACACCCTCCTGACCGATCGGTCTCTCGGGGTGTCGTCGGCGTGGGACCGCGTGTTGCACTGGCGCAGCGAACGCCGCATCGAACGGATGGACGAGGAGTTCGCCGACGATCAAGCTCTCGCCGACGCGCTCGCCGCAGCCACCGCGGAGCACTTCGGTACCCGCCCTGGTCCCGGCCCCGGCTCCGGCGTGACCACCTCGCCGCCGGTTGCGTACGGGAAACCGCAGCCGTTCGAGTCGGACAACGAACCGACGCCGAGTGAGAGCCCGTCGGCCGCGAGCCTGCGTCCGGTCCCGCTGGTCACCCAGGCTGCCCTGCTGGTGTCGATCTTCCTCGGCGGACTGATCGCCGCGGTCACCTCCGGGAGGTTCCAGCTCCGCTTCGACATGGGCCCGGGTTTCAAGGACCTGGTCACCGCCAACTCGGCTGCCATGATCGGCCTGTTGTTCCTGGGCGGCGTGCTGGTCGGCTTCGGCACCCGACTGGCCGGCGGGTGCAGCTCCGGTCACGGACTCAGCGGCTGCGGCCGCCTGCGCCCGGTCAGCATCGTGGCGACCGCTGTCTTCTTCGGTACCGCCGTCGCGGTGTCGTTCCTCTTGTGGAAGGTGATCTGATGCGTACCCGGGGAACGATCCTGCTGGCCAACATCATCACCGGACTGGCCCTCGGTTACACCGTCACCAACATCGGCTTCGGGGACTACGCCGAGCTGAACCGCATGTTCACCTTCCAGGACCTGCGCATGTTCTTCTCCTTCGCGGGTGCCGTCGGAATCATCGTGTGCGTGTTCGCTCTGCTGCGGGTCCGCCGTTCCCCGGGGCGCATCCACGCCGGTGTGGTTCCCGGCGCGGTGCTGTTCGGTACGGGCTGGGCGATCTCGGGTGGCTGCCCGGCAATCCCGATCATCCAGGTCGCCAGCGGATACCTGCCCGCCCTGGTCACCATCGTCGGTGTCGCCGTCGGTGTCGGGCTGTGCCGCTGGGCCAACGCCCGGTACTTCCACCTCGACCGCGGCTCCTGCGGGCTGTGACCCAGGGCTCCGACCGACACGATCCGCCGGAAAAGAGGCTCCTCGTCCCCTGCGGAGTCGGGTCGTAAGGGCGGCCAGGGTCTGGGCGGTCCCGGTCGGGCTCTCGACGGTCGCGTCCAGGTCCGCGGCGAGGCGGGGCGCCGCAGTGGCGGCGGGCGCAACGGAAACGTTCCAAGTGAAGTGGACGGCACGGGATTTGGCCGGATACGCCCGGCGAGTCGTCACCTTTCTCACTGGTGCCGTCATGCCTCGCTGGATAGCGTTGGTTCGCTCGAGAGAAGTCTCGCCTCACCGGGAGTCGACCGTGAACCGCCGCCCTACCCTGCTCGCAGCGCTCGCGCTGACCGCCACCGCGGCCCTGACGCTCTCCGCGTGCGGCAGCGACGAGAGCCCCACCAAGGACAGCGACGCGATCGCGGGCGCTGACACGGGCGATGAGAAGTCGGCCTCACCGAGCTCGAGTGCTTCAGACTCCGCAGGCCGTCCAAAGATCGAGTTTCCCTCGGACGCCAAGAATGTCTTCGAGTATGAGAAGACTGGGGACGCAGTGAAGGACGAGGTCCTCGCTGACAGTGTGTTGAGCGTCAACTCTGTCGACGAAGCGATCTTCGCAGGCAGCACGGACACCAAGGCGCTCGGCTTCTACAACACAGAGAAGGCTCTGAGCGGCTCGATCACCTATGTGCTCGGATACATCAAGAAGAACGATACCTGGGTCGGTGAGACCCGGTACTTTGACTACAAAGTGAGCCTCTCTGGAGCAAATAGCGCATACGTCACCTACTGCTCCGACGAGAGTAAGTCGTTCATCAAGCACAAGAAGACCGGGAAGGTCGAGGACACGCCAACGACGGCGGACAGTTACGTCCTCTACAACACCAAGCTCGAAAAGAATGCTGAAGGCGTCTGGCAGACCACCGACGTCGCGTCGAACCGGGGGAGCAAGGAGTGCCAGCCGTAGGGAAAGCAGTAAGGATCGCGACTCTTGCCGCACTTATCTCTGTTCCCATGCTGGTGGCGCCTGCGGCGTATGCCGGCGGCCGTGGGGGGAACGGCACTCGAGGTGAGACGGAACAACGCGCTGACACCAGCGACAACGGAACTGTTTCGGTCACTGTCGGTGGTGTCGTGTTCGACCGTTCGAAGAACGGGAGCGGTGGTTCCGCGGGAGCACTGAGGGCGTCCACGTCATGGACGCCGCCTCCTTGCTGGTATGCCCCCAAGTACACGCCGGAGCAGTTGCAGAACCACCTGGAGCCGATCTGGGAAGCCGGATCGACGGGGCATGAGTGGGACGCCGAGCAGCGCAAGAAATACCTCAACCCGGACGAGCCCGAAAAGGACTTCAACAAGGACAAGTCCGGCAAGGGTTACTGGTGGGGCTCCTACGTCAACAAGAGCTATCCGCCGGGCTGGGACTCCTGTGACGAGGACTACTTCTGGGTGGACCAGGGCGACCCGCCGCCGGCTGACATCGAGAACGCCGTCACTCCGGAGATCCTGGCGGAACTTGCCTACTCCGAGATCCGGGTCCCCGGGACAGAGGTGACGCTGGCTCCGGCCGAGGCGGCCAAGGTGAACCTTCCGACGTGGGCGTGGCTGGACGGAGCGGAGTTCAAGCCGGTCTCGGTCACCGCGTCGGTACCGGTGATCGGTATCGAGGCAACGGCCACGGCGGAACCGGTCTCGCTGGAGATCGAGCCGGGCACGCCCGACGCCGAGACGTTCCCGGCTTCCGGCGTCTGCGAGATCAACGGCGGCCGCATCGGTGAGCCCTACGCCAAGGGCAAGGCGGAGCAGACCCCGCCCTGCGGTGTGAAGTACCTGCGTTCCTCGGGCGACGGCACCTTCCCGCTCCAGGCGACGGTCACCTGGAAGATCGAGTGGACGGGCACCGGCGGCGCGGGCGGCGACCTTCCCGACGGGAGCTTCGGAGCCACCCAGGACGTCGTCGTCCAGGAGATCCAAGCCATCAACCGCTGAACGCGCTCCTCTGCCTCTGTTGTCCGAAACGCGCTCCTCCTAACGAGGGCCCTGTTCTGCGGGAGCGCTACGAAAGTCGGGGCTTCTCGTTCCTCCCGTTGGTGCAGGTGGAACGGGAGACGGGACGAGCCCATGGCTGAGCCGCGGTTGGTCGTTGACGGGGATGAACTCGGGCGGTTCATGAAGTCGCTGCGCAAGTCGTCGAGTTCGCTGCGGGGTGTGCGGCAGGCGCTCGCGGACGCGACCGTCACCGGGCTCGGTACGGACGATCTCGACCGGGCCTGCGAGCACTTCCAGGACGACTGGAAGTACGGAGCCGAGGAGATCGGCAAACAGACCGAGGACCTCGCCGAGATCATCGGCAAGAGCAAGGACAGCTACCTCGAAGTCGACAAGGCCCTGGAAGCCGCGCTTCAACGGGCCCGAGCCGGCGAGGGCGGGGGTGGCCGCCCGTGACCGTCACCCAGATCGACGACACCGGCGCGGCTCTCGATCCGAAGTCGAGGGCCGACCTCGGGAAACCCCAGGGGCTCAAGTCGGCGCCCCGCATCCCGTACCCCGACTATCCACACCTGGGGTTCAACCCCGTACCGGGGGACACCGAGACCATTCGCGGACTGCACAAGAAGCTGAGTGGTTGCGCGAAAGTCCTCGAGGACGCCCACGGACTGGTCACCAAGTTGCTGGACGGCAGCTATTGGAAGGGCGACGCCGCCGTCGCCTTCCGCGAACAGCTCGACGACGGTCCGTTGCCACTGAACCTGAGGAACGCAGCCCGGTCCATTCGTAAGGCGACCAAGCAACTGAGTTCCTGGGAAAAGGAGTTGGACGACTTTCAGCGGCGTGCGAAGCGACTGGAGAGCGATGCCGAAGAGGCGCAGGCCGCGGTGGACCGGGCGAAGGGGCGTGCTGTCGAGGCGGAGGACCACCCCGACCTTGAGAAGAAGGGGACCGGGGATGGTGCGGCACAGCGGGCACTGGCCCGCGCCAACGCCGAAGTCGAAGAGGCGCAGGCTGAACTCGACAAGGTCATCGGCAAGGCGAAGAGGCTGGCCGAGGAACATGAGTGTCAGGCCGGACACCGTGCGCAGAAGATCCGTGATGCGACGAGGAAGCTGGCCCCTCATGAGCCAGGCATGTTCGACAAGGCACTCGACTGGCTGACGGACAACCTGCCGGACATCCTCAGTTTCGCGGCGGGCCTCATTGCTGTCGCGGCTCTCCTTCTCTCCGGTCCTCTGGGGTGGAGTCTGGCCACAGTGGCGATTCTCATGCTCACGTCCTCGGCGGTCAGTCTGACTGCCTTCACGCTGCGGCTTGCCGACCCTGAAGTGCGAATGTCTCTGTGGGACGGAATCCGGAATGGTGAGCTGGATGCCGACTTCTGGAGTAATGCGGTGTCGGTCGGCGCTGATTTTGTGGGATCTCTACCGGGGATCGGGGCAGTAGGCAAGGGCGGATACACCGGAATCCGAGCTGCCCTGAGCAGCACGACAGCGGTCACTCTCGGCGATCAAGTAGCGCTGGTCGGGGCGAAGACCATGGAAGAGTCAAGGGCTGTGGCTGACCTCGGGAACTCGCTGGTGGCCCGGGCTGTGCGAGGTAGCAGAAATCCCGAGACTTCAGCCAAGGTTGTGGAGGGGACGGCAGGTGTTGTTGGTATCGGTACTGCCGGTCTCGGCCTCCACAGCAAGCTGGTGGACGCAGATCACGATGGAGTAAAGAATGGCGCTGTAGCTGGTATCGATGGCTCCCGCCTCCTTCTGGACTCCGGGACGATCTATGGCCTCGCACGTCATCTTTTCTGACGTTTCTATGGTGAAAAGGGCGCAGATGGAAACGAGCGGTCACTCCCCTGCTTGGGATGCACCATCCACCCGCCGATCATGGTTGATGAGTCTGGTCATAAATGTCATCGAGTTGTTCGGTTGGGCTGGAGCCTGGGTGATCCTTCTGGGAATCTCCGCGCACGGCTCGGACTGGATTTTTTGGGTTCTCATGCCCTATTTCCCCTACGGACTTTATCGAGTGGTGATTCAGATTCGAGGGTTTCTGGTCATACTTAATATCTTGAGGGTTCTCCGTGAATATCCATGGCGGATCTATCATGAATTGGCGCGAGGAATTGATGATCATCCGGATGCGGAGAATTCTGGGATCTGGATTGGGTTTCCCGATCCTGTGGGTGGCGAAGGGGTAGAGATCCCCATGACGTTCGTCAAGCATCATCGGGCGTTCTGGTGGTTGCGGCGCATCGGTGGGCCGCGTACGAAGCCTGCGCTCAAGGCGCAACTGGAGCCTCTGTGGTTTGCGGGCGATCCGCGGTTCCTGGGTGTCGTGGCCGTGTCCTCCAAGGATGGGAAGACGCCGAAACGCCTGCATTTTCTCTATCAACCGTCGGCTTATGACGGGCGTGCCCCGCGCAGGAGTTGGGAGGGTGCGGACCCGGCTGACCTTGAACGTGCCCGTCGTGCCGGAGCGCGGTACGTAGACGCGTCCCCTCCTGCCGGCTCAGGTGTCAAGGGGAGCGAAGGGGCTGAAACTTGAGCGCACCCACAGTCATTCTCGATGCCTCGACCGCGGACCCTCTCGCCGAGTTGTGGTTCGTCGAACCAGCGGGTTTCCTCCCGCTGTCCTTGGACGCGCTGCTCCCCGAGCCGGATTCCCCGGCGGGGGACAGTTTGCGGGCCGCGGCCGCCCCGTTGGTCGACGCTGCTCCTGACGAGGCTGCTCGCCAGCAGTTCATTGCGGCCTTTGCTGCTGGTCAGCAGCTTCTGGCTGCCCTTCGGGAAGTCGGTACGGTGCACTGTTCTGTGGGGTTGCATCGGGATGATGTCGGTGGGGCGGGCGAGTTGTTGTTTTCGCTCTTCACGGTTTCCTGGCGGGAGACCGCCCCCGCGCCCAGGGGTGTCACGGCGGCGCGTGCCGTGGCGTCCGATGGTGGGCATGTGCAGGTCGAGTTCGTCGAGTTGGCCGCCGGACCTGCTTCGTTCAGCGAGGTGGGTTCCACACCGGCAAGCGGGAGTGGTCTGCCGCGGCGTCCGCTGCTTCAGATGCATGCCCATCTGCCGCACCCGGACTGCCGACGGCTCGCCGTGCTCACGCTCACCACCACGGCTCCGGCCCGGCGCGCGGAGTACCGGGCGATTCTGCGGGTGATCGCCGAGAGCGTCAGCTTTGAAAGGCCGTAGAGGGGAGAGGGGGCCGGCCGGGTGTGGGCGGCTGGGGCCCGCCGGGTAGGTACAGCCCCATGACCACACTTGGTGCTGTGTTCCGGCCGCAGTTGGCTCCTGAGCGGCTTCGGGCCGTTGTTCGTCGTGCGGAGGATTCCGGGCTGGGTGAGTTGTGGTTGTGGGAGGACTGTTTCCGGGAGGGCGGGATCTCCACGGCTGCTGCCGCGCTGGCCTGGACGGAGCGGGTGCGGATCGGGGTCGGGCTGCTCCCCGTGCCGTTGCGGAACGTCGCCGTCACCGCCATGGAGGCCGCCACCCTGCACCGGATGTTCCCCGGGCGAGCCGTGCTCGGTGTCGGGCACGGGGTGCAGGACTGGATGGGGCAGGTCGGGGCGCGGGTCGAGTCGCCGGTGACGCTCCTGCGGGAGCATCTCGTGGCGCTGCGGGCCCTGTTGCGCGGGGAGCGGCTCACCATGGAGGGGCGGTACGTCAGGCTCGACGACGTCGCCCTCGACTGGCCGCCCGAGGGGGCCGTCGACGTGCTGGCCGGGGCCACCGGGCCGCGTACCCTGCGGCTCACCGGTGAGGTCGCCGAGGGCACTGTCCTTACCGCGTCCACCTCACCCGAGGGTGTGCGGCGTGCCCGGCGGCTCATAGAGGAGGGGCGGGTGGCGGCAGGGCGGGGGGCCGGGCGGCACAAAGTCGTCGTCCACCTTCTCACCGCCACCGGGCCCGGCGCCCACGAGCGGCTCCGGGCCGAGCTGATCGCCGAAGGCGTCGGCTCCGAACCCGGTCTCGGTGTGGCCGGGGAGGCCGGCGCCGTCGCCGAGGCGGTCCAGCGGCTGGCCGAGGCGGGGGCCGACTCCGTGGTCCTCCAGCCGACGGGGGACGAGCCGGACCCGGAGGGGTTCGTGCGGTTCGCGGCACAGGAAGTGGCGCCGCGGGTGGGGGCGACGGTGTCGTAGGCGGTTTCTCCTCGATCGCCGTGTGGTTCGGTTCTAGGCCGTTGGTCGGGTTGTGTTCATGTCGCTGCGATTCGCGTGAGCAAAGCTGCGTGGGAGGGGTGCGCGGTGGAGGGGGCTGCGCTGTCCCTCCATCACTTTCATCGCCTCCGTCGCTTCGATCGGGGGCCGTTCTTCAGTCCGTTCTCTTCAGTCCGTCGCCCTGTCGTCCCGTCGTCTCGTCGTCCCGGCGGCAGGACGGGGTCAAGTGGGCTTTCCTGCTGGGGTCACCCGTCGGGGGGACGGCTGGAAGGGTTGGTGTGGTGGGGGCCGGTCGCGGGTGGGTCGCGCCACGCCGGGTGCGATGTCCGTGTATTGCCTGTTTTCTCCTGGAGGGAACGGCCTTGTTTCGGTCATCGAAGTGCCTGGAATGTGGGATTCCGTAGGCGTCGGGGCGTCGTCGGGTGGTTCCGGAGAGTAGTTGTGGCCCGCCGATGCGCGCAGCATCACTTACGAAGGGTTATGGTGGAAACCCCCCCTCGGGCCGGTCCGTATCCCCCCCACGGACCGGCCCGTTTTTCTGGGCCCTCCCCCCGCGGGGGTAGGCTTCGCGTCCGGGGGCCGCCAGAGGGACAGGATTCGCCCGCGGCCGAGAGCGTGCCGCATGCCGTGGATCGCGGCGGGTGCCGCTCCTGTCCGATCCGTACGGAGGGGCTGACGATCACGTGAACCTGCGCGACAAGCTGCGCGGCCTGCTGGTCAGGCTGTACGCGCGCCGGGTGGAAGGCCATCTGGACCCCGCTCAGGTGCCCAAGCACATCGGCGTCATCATGGATGGCAACCGCCGTTGGGCGAAGGCTTCCGGTTCCAGCACCGTCCACGGCCACCGGGCCGGCGCGGACAAGATCGGGGAGTTCCTCGGCTGGTGCACCGAGACCGACGTCAAGGTCGTCACGCTCTGGCTGCTGTCGACGGACAACTTCGACCGGCCGGAGGAAGAACTCGTCCCGCTCCTCGGCATCATCGAGGACGTCGTACGCGCTCTCGGCACCGACGGCCGCTGGCAGGTGCACCATGTCGGCACGCCCGACCTGCTGCCGTCCGGGATGCAGACCACGCTCAAGGAGGCCGAGGAGGCCACCGCGCAGGTCGACGGCATAGTGGTCAACGTCGCCATCGGGTACGGCGGTCGCCAGGAGATCGCCGACGCGGTGCGCTCCATGATGCTCGAGGCCCACGAGAAGGGCACCTCGATGGAGGAGCTCGCCGAGGCCGTCGACATCGACATGATCGGGCGTCACCTCTACACCAAGGCCCAGCCCGACCCGGACCTCGTCATCCGTACGAGTGGCGAACAGCGGCTGTCCGGATTCATGCTCTGGCAGACCGCTCACGCGGAGTACTACTTCTGCGAGGTCTTCTGGCCGGCCTTCCGCAAGGTCGACTTCCTGCGGGCCCTGCGTGACTACGCCGCTCGTCACCGGCGTTTCGGCGGCTGAGGCCGTCCCCGCGTAACGGGGAGTTCATCGGGGCGCCGTCGTACGGTCTGGCATGACGGCGATTGTTCGAGGGCATAACTCAGACAGGTCGACGCCCGAACCACGGGTGTCGGATCTCAGCGGGCGGCCCGGGGTCGTCCGCCCGGGAGGCCCTTTGCACCAGCCCGACCGTGCGGTCACGGCACGGACGAAGCAGCGGAGGGCCGGTTCTCGGCCCGTGCATCGGCGCCGTCAACCGGTCCAGCTCCGCTCCGTCGCTCCCCGACCTCTTCCGAGGGGGTACGTCCTTCCGTGGTGACCAGCACACAGCGCCACAAGCCCGACCGGCGCACCTACGTCATCGACACCAGCGTTCTGCTGGCCGACCCCAACGCCCTGAGCCGCTTCGACGAGCACGAGGTCGTGCTTCCCGTCGTCGTGGTGACGGAGTTGGAGGCCAAGCGGAACCATCCCGAACTCGGATACTTCGCCCGGCAGGCGCTGCGCCTGCTCGACGACTACCGGGTGAGGTACGGCCGCCTCGACGCCCCCCTTCCGATCGGGGACCTCGGCGGAACCCTGCGTGTCGAGCTCAACCACTCGGACCCCGGCGTGCTGCCCAGTGGCTACCGCCTGGGGGACAACGACTCCCGCATCCTCGCGGTCGCCCGCAACCTGCAGGCCGAGGGGTTCGACGTCACCGTGGTGTCGAAGGACCTCCCGCTCAGGATCAAGGCGTCCTCCGTGGGCCTCCTCGCCGAGGAGTACCGTGCGGAGCTCGCCGTCACGGACGCCTCCGGCTGGACCGGGATGTCCGAACTGAACCTGCCCGCCGAGCAGGTGGACGTCCTCTTCGAGGAGGGGCACATCCACGTGCCCGAAGCGGCCGACCTGCCCGTGCACACGGGGCTGACCATCCAGTCCGAGCGCGGCAAGGCGCTCGGCCGGGTCACGCCCGAGGGCGATGTCCGTCTGGTGCGCGGCGACCGGGAGGCGTTCGGCATCAAGGGCCGGAGCGCCGAGCAGCGGATCGCGCTCGACCTGCTGCTCGACCCGGACGTGGGGATCCTGTCCCTGGGCGGCCGGGCCGGCACCGGCAAGTCGGCGCTGGCGCTGTGCGCGGGCCTGGAGGCGGTGCTGGAGCGCCGACAGCACCAGAAGGTGATGGTCTTCCGTCCGCTGTACGCGGTGGGCGGGCAGGAGCTCGGCTATCTGCCCGGCAGCGAGGCCGAGAAGATGAGCCCCTGGGCGCAGGCCGTCTTCGACACGCTGTCGGCGGTCACCAGTCGTGAGGTCATCGAGGAGGTCACCGCGCGCGGCATGCTGGAGGTCCTGCCGCTCACCCACATCCGGGGCCGCTCGCTGCACGACGCGTTCGTGATCGTCGACGAGGCGCAGTCACTGGAACGGAACGTACTGCTGACCGTTCTGTCCCGAATCGGCGCCAACTCGCGGGTCGTCCTGACCCACGACGTCGCCCAGCGGGACAACCTCCGGGTGGGCCGGTACGACGGTGTGGTCGCCGTCGTCGAGAAGCTGAAGGGGCATCCGCTCTTCGCGCACGTGACCCTGAACCGGTCCGAGAGGTCCCAGATCGCCGCCCTCGTGACCGAAATGCTGGAGGACGGGCAGCTCTGACACGTCCACTCCTGATATGAACCTGATCCGACCCTGATGGGCCGTCCGGGTTCTATCGGGCATGTCGAGGCCTATCCGGCCCATTGGGGCGATAGGCCGGGAGAGTCCTTCGAAGGGCCCTGTGGGTCAGGTGGGTCCTTTTTGGTCCTGTCTCCGAACGGGGTTCGACAGCACGGCAGTTGGCGCCGTCCGGAAAGGCGAAGAGCCTAGCCGGGCGGCGTCGGCGTGCGTGCGGCTTTCCGGGAATCTCCAGGGACAAACGAGATGTGAGCTTTCACACGCGTGATGGAATTGCCTCGCGCCTCCGGATTACGGCAGAGTCTCACTCCTGTCAGGCCCCGCATGCGACACAGCCTCACCCCCAGCGGTGAGGCGCCACACAGGCACCAGCGCCAACTGCATAGCGTCGTCGTATGCCGCCCGAGCACCACGTGGCGCTCCCGTTCGGGAGTTGCCCACCGGGCCCGTGCCTTCCGTGACCCGAGTTGGGGAGGCCAGTGCCAGGGGCACGATTGCGTCCGCGAGGGTCACCGAAGCGGTCGATGCTGGAAGGAAACCGTGTGAGCCGGATTTCGGTCCGGGGATTCGCAGTGGCCTCGGCCACGGCGGTCACCGCTGTCGGAAGCGTCGTCGGTGTTGCGTCGGGCAGTACCGCGCAGACCAACGACGACCTCGAGGCGACGGCAGCCGGCACCACGCTGCTCGCGGACATCCCCGCGGGCCAGCAGGCCCAGGTGCAGACCGCATCCCTGACGCAGCAGGCCGAAACCATGGCCATCGCCGCGGACACGAGTGCCAAGAAGGACGCGGAGGAGGCAGCCCGCAAGGCCGCCGCCGAGACCGCGATCGCCAAGAAGAAGGAAGCCGCCGAGCAGGCGGCCAAGGAAGCCCAGGCCGCGAAGGAGGCCAAGGAGCGCGCGGAGGCCGAGAAGGCCGCCAGCCGCGCCAAGACGGCGTCCGCCTCCGCCTCCGACTTCGCGGTCCAGAGCTCGTACACCGTCTCCCAGGTCCAGGCGATGGCCCGGCAGATGATTCCGGGCGACCAGTTCCAGTGCTTCAGCAACATCGTGCAGCGCGAGTCCACCTGGAACTACAAGGCCATGAACCCCTCCTCCGGTGCCTACGGCCTCGTCCAGGCGCTGCCGGGCTCCAAGATGGCCTCGGCCGGCGCCGACTGGCAGACCAACCCGGCCACCCAGATCAAGTGGGGCCTCGGCTACATGAACGAGCGCTACGGCAGCCCCTGCGGCGCCTGGTCGTTCTGGCAGGCCAACCACTGGTACTAGGCTTCCCGGACCGTGCCGTACCCACCGTCCCGCGGTCCCGCTCAACCTCGGCAGAGCCCCACACCGTCCTCAAGGTGTGGGGCTTTCGCCATGTACGGTCGGAGCGACGACTCCAGGGGGAGTGGTGGTGCGGAACGGGGGCAGGGGACGGTTCATGTCACGAGTGCCAGGATGGCTCGGCCGGGTCGGAGCCCGACTGACCGAAGTGAGCAGGCGCTTGGAAGAGCGCCGCGCCGAGATGGAACGGGAGAGCCGGGACGCTCCGGAGCACGCCGAGGCGATCGAGCCGACCGAACCGGCCGCCGCACCCGCCGACAGTGCCCCCGAGCTGCCGGGCGGCCACGTCCCCGCAGCCGATTCCGGGCACGCCTCTGTTCCGGCTCATGTCATATCCTCCCGCCCGGACCCCGCCCAGGCCGTGCCGTGGGGCGTGCGGGTCGCCGCCGAGGCCGGCTGGCGCCTGCTGGTGCTCGCGGGCACGGTCTGGGTGCTCATGCGGGTCATCGGCGCCGTCCAACTGGTGGTGCTGGCCTTCGTCTCCGCGCTGCTGATCACGGCGCTGCTGCAGCCGACGGTGGCCTGGCTGCGGCAGCTCGGGCTGCCGCGCGGCCCGGCCACGGCGCTGACCGCGCTGTTCGGGTTCGTCGTCATCGGCCTCATCGGCTGGTTCGTGACCTGGCAGGTCATGGAGAACATCGACCACCTCTCCGACCAGATCCAGGACGGCATCGACGAGCTGCGCAACTGGCTGCTCAACAGTCCCTTCCACGTCACCGACAAGCAGATCAACGAGATCGCCAAGAACCTGCGTGAGGCGGTCGGCGCCAACACCGAGCAGATCACCTCGGCGGGCCTGGAGGGCGTGACCGTCGTCGTCGAGGCGCTCACCGGCATCCTGCTCGCGGTCTTCTCGACGCTGTTCCTGCTCTACGACGGCAAGCGCATCTGGGAGTGGACGCTGAAGCTGGTGCCCGCCGCCGCCCGCCCGGGTGTCGCCGGTGCGGGGCCGGCCGCGTGGCGGACGCTGACGGCGTATGTGCGCGGCACGGTGATAGTGGCGCTGATCGACGCGATCTTCATCGGCCTCGGCATCTACTTCCTGGACGTGCCGATGGCGGTGCCGCTCGCCGTCTTCATCTTCCTGTTCGCCTTCATCCCGCTCGTCGGCGCAGTGGTGTCGGGGGCGCTGGCCGTCGTCGTCGCGCTGGTCACCCAGGGCGTGTTCACGGCGGTCATGACGCTGGTGGTGGTCCTGGCGGTGCAGCAGATCGAGGGCCACATCCTCCAGCCGTTCATCCTGGGCCGCGCGGTGCGCGTCCATCCGCTCGCGGTGGTGCTGGCGGTCGCGACCGGCGGGATGGTGGCCGGGATCGGCGGTGCGGTGGTCGCCGTACCGCTGGTCGCGGTGACGAACACCGTCGTGGGCTATCTGCGCGCGTACTCGCGGGAGGCGCCCGTACGTCTCGCCCCCGAGCCCCGGGGCGCCACGGCGGTTTCGGCGGCCATGAGCCACCACGGGCCGCCGGAGCCCCCGGTAACGGAGGTGCCCCCGGCCCCGCCGGAGCCGCCGGCCCCGCCGGGGCCGGTTCTGCCGGAGGACACGCGGGGGTAGTGCGGGAGGGGCACGGCGGTGGTGCACGACAGCGGGCCCGGTCACCGTCGTGGTGATCGGGCCCGCTGCGGATGAGGAGGGAGGGTCCGCGGAGTTACGGAGTTACTCCGAGAGAACCGCCTCCGCGTCCAGCGTGGCGGCGACGGCCTGGACCACCGCGGCGATCTTGAACGCCTCCTGGATGACCTCGCGTTCGACGCCGGCCTTGCGCAGGACCTGCTCGTGGGAGTCGAGGCACTGTCCGCAGCCGTTGATCGCGGACACCGCGAACGACCAGAACTCGAAGTCGACCTTGTCGACGCCCGGGTTGCCGATGACGTTCATCCGCAGGCCGGCGCGCAGCGTGCCGTACTCGTCGTCCGACAGCAGGTGACGGGTGCGGTAGAAGACGTTGTTCATCGCCATCACCGCGGCGGCGGCCTTCGCCGCCGTGTACGCCTCGGGCGACAGGTTCGCCTTCGCCTCGGGCTCCAGCTCGCGCAGCACGATGGCCGAGCGCGAGGCGATCGCGGTCGACAGCACCGTGCCCCACAGTTGCTGGGCGGGAAGGTCGGAGTTGCCGATGACCGAGCCCAGGTTGAGCTTCAGGTCCTTGGCGTAGTCCGGGAGGCGGGACTTGAGGGAGTCGAGCGACATGTCAGGTCACTCCCCGGCCAGCAGTGCGACCGGGTCCAGGGTCTCGTCGCCCTTGGACCAGTTGCACGGGCAGAGCTCGTCGGTCTGCAGGGCGTCCAGGACCCGCAGGACCTCCTTGGGGTTACGGCCGACGGAGCCGGCGGTCACCATGGTGAACTGGATCTCGTTGTTCTGGTCCACGATGAACACGGCGCGCTTGGCGAAACCGTCCTCGCCCTCGATGCCGAGGTCGCGCATCAGCTCGTGCTTGGAGTCCGCCATCATCGGGAACGGCAGGTCACGCAGGTCGTCGTGGTCCTTGCGCCAGGCGTGGTGGACGAACTCCGAGTCACCGGAGAAGCCGAGGATCTGGGCGTCACGGTCGGCGAACTCGTCGTTCAGCTTGCCGAAGGCAGCGATCTCGGTCGGGCACACGAAGGTGAAGTCCTTGGGCCACGCAAAGATGATCTTCCACTTGCCCTCGTAGGTCTTGTGGTTGATCGTGTCGAACTCCTTGCCCTTCTCCAGCGAGACACAGGCCGTCAGTTCGAACTCGGGGAACTTGTCACCAACAGTGAGCACAGGCTCTCCTTGCAGCGAGGAAACACCCGGATTGCAGGGTTTTCCCATGGGTTGGACGTGATTGATGTTGGCACAGGGTGCATTGATTAGTGAAATAGCTACAATCGGTCAGGTTGATCGGAGGAACCTATGAGTGACCGTGGGTAATCGGCGTAGACGGCAGCCCAGCCTGGCGCAGCTGCGCGCGTTCTCCGCGGTGGCCGAGCATCTGCATTTCCGGGACGCCGCCGCGGCCATCGGGATGAGTCAGCCCGCGCTGTCGGGGGCCGTGTCGGCACTGGAGGAGACGCTGGGTGTCACCCTCGTGGAGCGTACGACGCGCAAGGTGCTGCTCTCGCCCGCCGGTGAGCGCCTCTCGGTGCGGGCCAAGGCGGTGCTGGAGGACGTCGAGGCGCTGATCGAGGAGGCGGAGGCGCTGCGTGCACCGTTCACCGGGGTGTTCCGGCTCGGGGTGATCCCGACGGTGGCGCCGTATCTGCTGCCCACCGTCCTGCGGCAGGTCCGCGTCCGCTATCCGCACCTCGACCTCCAGGTGTACGAGGAGCAGACCGCGAGCCTGCTGGAGGGGTTGGCCGTCGGTCGGCTGGATCTGCTGCTCCTCGCCGTGTCGGCCCCGGCAGCGGAGGCTTCCCCGGCTGCGAGCGGGTCCGGGCGGGGGTATTCGTACGGGACGCCGGGCGTGACCGAGATGCCGCTGTTCGACGAGGACTTCGTGCTCGTCACACCGCCGGACCACCCGCTCGGCGGTCGGGTGCGGCTTCCCCGTGCGGTCCTGCGCGAGCTGAACCTGCTCCTGCTCGACGAGGGGCACTGCCTGCGCGACCAGGCCCTCGACATCTGCCGCGAGGCGGGCCGCGCCGGGGTCGCGGCCACCACGACGGCGGCGGGACTGTCCACGCTGGTGCAACTGGTGGCGGGGGGCCTCGGCGTGACCCTGCTGCCCCGTACCGCCGTCGAGGTCGAGACCAGCCGCGCCGGCCGCCTGCGCACCGCGTGCTTCACCGACCCGGCCCCCTCCCGCCGTATCGCCCTCGCCATGCGCACGGGCGCGGCCCGCACCGCGGAGTACGAGGAACTGGCGGCGGCCCTCCGGGAGGCGATGGCGGACCTGCCGGTACGGATCGTCCCGGATGCCGCCTGACCACCGCGCCCGCCCCGCCCCGTGGTGCGGGGCGGGGCGGACCGGGTCACTCCGTGCGGAGGCCGTCCGGGCGCATCATGCGCAGCAGGGGCGGCAGGCTCAGCAGGGTCACCGCCAGGACGACGCCCGCACCGATGCCGGTCATCTGGAACAGGCTCGCCCAGTCCACCCGTACCGAGGTCCCGGCCATCCGCAGCAGGACCGCACCCAGCGCGACGCCCACCGTCGCGGCCAGCGTCAGCCCCAGGCCGATCGGGACGGCCGTCTGCCACAGCACCGACAGGCTCAGGGTGCGCCGCCGGGTGCCGAAGGCGACCAGCGCCGACAGCAGTTTGCGGCGTTCGCGCAACTGCTCCAGCTGGGAGACCAGCAGGCTCGCCCCGATCAGCACCAGGACGCAGACGGCGCCGACGAACAGGCCGGTACGGATGGATTCGTAGGTATCGGAACGCTTGGTGGCGGTCCACGTGAACATGTCCGTCAACGGGTCGATCGCGGCGGCCGTGTTGCGGACATGCTCCATGGCGTACGGCACCGAGTCGTCGACCGCGAGGTAGAGCTCGCCGGAGAGCGCGTCCGTCACCCCGGCCGTCACCGCGCCCGGGGTCAGCAGGAAGCCACCGCGCTCATTGCCCGCGGGGTCAGGAACGGACCGGGCCTGCTTGACACCCGTGGGGACCGTCCAGCGGACGTCCTCGCTGTAGCCGGAGGCGGTCGAGGGGTCGGACACCTCGAAGTGGAGTTCCCGGCCCGGCCGGTTCAGCGCAGCGGTGCCGGTGTCGAACTCGGGGCCCGCCACTGCGAACACGTCGCCGTCACCGCACGAAGGGAGTTCCGCCACCGTGCGCAGGGTCACGCAGTCGGCGACGGTCACGGCGGCGGTTTCGCCCGGCTCCTGTCCCCAGGGCCGGTCGGCGACGTAGCCGTAGGACACCGCGTAGACCTTGCTCACCCCCTTGGTGTCCGACAACTTCTCGGCGGCGGGGGCGATTTCCTGGCCGTCCGGCAGTCTCACCTGCGCCTGGGCCAGCGCCACGTCGAGCCCGGTGTCCTCGGTGTAGTCGCCCTCGACGCCGACGAACAGCATCTGGAGCGCGATCGCGCCGGCCACCGCCACCGCGATCCCGTTGACCGTCCGGGCCGCCATGCCGCTGCTGAGCTGAAGCCGGCGTACCGCCAGTTGCCACGACAGGCTGCCCCCGCCGAGCCGGAGGACGACGGTCTCCACGATCCACGGCAGCAGCGCGGTGACCCCGATGAGCAGCAGCAGGACGCCACCGGCGACCAGGTACTCGTTGAACTCCCCGTTCTCGCGGCCCTGTCCGACCATGGGGTAGAGCATCGCGGTTCCGGCCAGCGGCAGCAGCAGCCGCCACCACAGCCGGCGTCGGGCCGGTCGTGCCGTGCGGACCACGCCCAGCGGTTCGATGACGACCCCGCGCAGCGCGAGCAGCGTCACCAGCACCGCGGCGGCCGGAACCGCCACCGCGACCAGCAGTGCCAGCAGCGGCGAGGGGTTCAGATAGCTCGGGAACACGCTGACGCCGAACACCTCGAAGGAGGCGGCGACCTCCCGTCCGAACAGGAAGAAGACCGTGCCGAGGGCCAGTCCGAGCAGCGACCCGGCGAGCGCCTCGCCCGCCGCGATCCGCCGGGTGGCCGAGGCATCGGAACCGATCAACCGCAGCGCCGCCAGCCTGCGGTCGCGCCGTTCCCCGCCGAACCGCACGGCGGTCGCGATGAACACGGCGACCGGCGTCAGCAGCACCACGAAGACGACCAGGACCAGGAGCATGAGCACCGGGTCGTTCTCCTCCTCGGAGACCTGCCCGTCAGGGGTGCCGAAGAAGTCGAGGCGCACCGCCGACGAGTTGATCTCTCCGGCGAGTTCCGTGCCGCCCGCGTAGTAGGCGAGTTCCTGCGAACCGACGAGCCCCTGCTCGCCGATCGTCCCCGTGATGTCGTACGGCAGCCGCTCACGCAGCAGGCCCGTGTCGTCCGACGCGAGCAGGTCCTTCAGGGCGGGGGAGACGATCATCTCGCCGACCGCGGGGAAGTCGCTCAGACCCGGAGGCAGGGGGGCCTTCGGGCCTTCCGGCTCCATCAGCCGGCCGCGGATGTGCTGGTCGCGGAAGTAGGTGTCGGTGCGCGCGACGAGCAGCGTGTCGTCGGCCTCGGGCAGGACCTCCCCGCTGAACGGCCAGTCGAGCCGGGCCTCCTCCCGCCGGTCCCGCTCCGTCAGTACACCGGGCAGCGCGGCGGTGAGCAGCAGCAGTGCCACCCCGAGGCCGACGCCGACGCCGGTGAGCAGGGCCCGGACCCATCCCTCACGTCCGCCGGCCAGGGCGAACCGCAGGCCCATGCCCAGGTCCCGGGCCACGGCCCGGACCTTCGACCCGTTGCGGGCAGCGGGCGGTCGCCCCTCCGTCCCGCCGGAGTGCGTCCCGCTCATACGGCGTGCTCCATGTCCCGGGACTTCCCGTCGCGCACGACGATCTCGCGGTCGGAGTACGCGGCGACCCGTGCCTCGTGGGTGACGAGGACGACGGCGGCGTTGGTGGAGCGCGCGGCGTCGGTGAGCAGTTCCATCACGCGCTCGCCGTTGAGCGAGTCCAGCGCGCCGGTCGGCTCGTCGGCGAACAGCACCCGCGGGCCGGTGACCAGCGACCTGGCCACGGCGACCCGCTGGCCCTGCCCGCCGGAGACCTCACCGGGCCGCTTCCTGCGCACGTCGTCCACCTCGAGGCGCTCGAGCCAGGACAGGGAGGCCCGCTCGGCCTCCTTGCGGGGCGTGCCGTTCAGCCGCATCGGCAGGGCGACGTTCTCCACGCAGGTCAGCTCCGGCACGAGTTGGCCGAACTGGAAGACGAAGCCGAACTCCGAGCGCCTGAGCCTGCTGCGCTCGGAGTCGTTCATCGCGGTCAGTTCGCGCCCGTCGTACGTGATGGAGCCGGAGTCGGGGGTGACGATCCCGGCGAGGCAGTGCAGCAGGGTCGACTTGCCCGACCCGGAGGGGCCCATCACGGCGACGACCTCGCCGGGGTGGATGGAGAACGCGGCGCCGTCCAGCGCGGTGGTCGGGCCGTACGCCTTGCGCAGGTCCCGGGCGACGAGCAGGGATCCGGCGGGGATCGTCATCGGGTGACCGCCTCACGGAGCTTGTCGAGGCGCGCCGCGGTGAGCTCCAGCCAGCGCAGATCGGCCTCGAGATGGAAAAGGGCGTGGTCGCAGATGAGCTGGTCGGCCAGATCGCCCTGGCGTTTGCGCTCGGTGAGGACGCGCATGCCGCGCAGATGCGCGGAACGCTGCGTGTCGAGGATGTCGGCGGCGTCGCGGCTGGTGAGCAGCGCGAGGACCACCTTGGTGTAGAGCGTCGACTGGAGGTACGGCTCCGGCTTCTCCGGTGTGGCGAGCCAGCGCGCGACGTCGGTGACGCCGGCCTCGGTGATCGCGTACCGCTTGCGCTCGGGGCCGTCGCCGGCCTCGATGCCGTCGACTTCGACGAGTCCGTTCTTCAGCAGGCGGGACATCGTCGAGTAGACCTGGCCGTAGTGCAGCGGCCGGTCGTGACCGAACGTCGCGTCGAAGGCCCGCTTCAGGTCGTAACCGTGGCGGGGGCCGGACTCCAGGAGCCCGAGGAGGGTGTGACCGATGGACATGCGGAGGACTCTACACACGGTGTATACGCTCCGTGTATACGTCGCGCGTGCAGAGCGCCGGGGAGGGTGCGGAAGCCCAGGTGGGGGCCCATTGTCACGGTTCTGTCACCGGAGTGCCGTGGGTGCCGGACCCGGGCGGGGTGTCACCCGGACTTGGGCGGGTCGCCGGGGGGCCGGGTCGGTGGACGGCCTCGGCGGGGGAGGGGGCCCGCCTCGCCGGGGAGGCGGCCCGCCTCCGCGAGGGCGCGGCGCAGCAGGAACTCGATCTGCGCGTTGGCCGAGCGCAGCTCGTCGTTCGCCCACCGCGCCAGCGCCTCGTGCACCAGTGGGTCCAGCCGCAGCAGCACCTGCTTGCGCTGCTGCGGCCTGCGCCGAGGGGCCTTGCCCTCGGGAGGGTCGGAGGGGGTGGTCACTGGTAGAGGGACCCCGTGTTGAGGACCGGCTGCGCGGCGCGGTCGCCGCAGAGCACCACCATCAGGTTGGACACCATCGCGGCCTTGCGCTCGGGGTCCAGTTCCACGATGTCGTGCTCGGTGATCCGGGCCAGCGCCGTCTCGACCATGCCCACGGCGCCCTCCACGATCAGCTGCCGGGCCGCCACGACCGCGCCCGCCTGCTGCCGCTGGAGCATCGCCGAGGCGATCTCCGGCGCGTAGGCGAGGTGGGTGAAGCGGGACTCGATGATCTCGACGCCGGCCGCCTCCACCCGGGCGCGCAGCTCGACCGCGAGCTTCTCGGTGATCTCCTCGGCGTTGCCGCGCAGCGAGAGGCCGCCCTCCTCGTGGGCGTCGTAGGGGTACTCGATGGCGATGTGCCGGACGGCGGCCTCGGTCTGGGTGGAGACGAACTCGACGTAGTCGTCCACCTCGAAGGTGGCCTGCGCGGTGTCCTCCACCCGCCACACCACGACCGAGGCGAGCTCGATGGGGTTGCCGTAGGCGTCGTTCACCTTGAGGACCGCGGTCTCGTGGTTGCGTACGCGGGTCGAGATCTTGGTACGTGAGGTGAAGGGGTTCACCCAACGCAGGCCGTCCTGCCGGATCGTGCCCCGGTACCGCCCGAAGAGCTGGACTACGCGGGCCTCGCCCGGCGCCACCATGTTCAGCCCGCACATCGCGAGGAACGCGGCCATGGCGATCAGGATGCCGCTGACGATCAGCAGGGCCTTCGGTCCGTCCCCGGTGACCGCCGTGGCGCTGACGGCCAGTCCGACGCCGAGCAGCAGTCCGGTCAGTCCGAGTATCAGGGCCAGCCCGCCGCCGATGCTGTGCGCCGCCTTCTCCCGTACGCGTGGTGCCGGCATCTCCGGCACCACGGCCGTGACCTGCGCGTCCTGTGTGGACATGGGTGATCCCCCGCCTTTCGGGGCGCCCGCCGCACGGTCTTCGCACTGCTAGCGCCTGCCTATCCAAGTGATATCACTTTAACGGGTCACGGCAACCTTGGCCACCGCTCGCACGTCGGTTCCAGTGGGGCGGGTGCTGATTGTCACGTCCGTAAAGACCGGATCGGCGGCCGTTTGTCATACCTCCCGGTGTTAGCTTGCGGAGTTGACCAGAGGGACGAACCCGTGTGGCAGTAGCGCACACATGAACGAAGCGGAGCAGAGCGGACCCATGGGACGAGCGGAAGAACGACGCGCACGACAGCGCGGGGGGCACCGTGTGGCATCCGGGGGCCGTTCGTCGGGCGGGCAGGGCCGGGGCCGGATACGCCGCCTGTTCACCTGGAAGAAGATCCTCGGCACGTTCTTCGGGCTCTGCCTGCTCGGCATGGGCGCCTTCATCGTGCTGTACATGGTGATCGACATCCCCGAGGGGAACGCCGACGCCCAGGAGCAGAGCAACGTCTACAAGTACAGCGACGGCTCGATCATGGCCCGCGACGGCAAGGTCAACCGTGAGGTCGTCGAGCTGGCGCAGGTTCCCAAGCCGGTCCAGCGGGCCTTCGTCGCCGCCGAGAACAAGACGTTCTACAAGGACGCCGGCGTCGACCTCAAGGGCACCGCGCGCGGTGTGCTGAACACCCTCTCCGGCAAGGGCGCGCAGGGCGGTTCGACGATCACCCAGCAGTACGTGAAGAACTACTACCTGACCCAGGACCAGACGGTCTCCCGCAAGCTCAAGGAACTCGTCATCTCCCTGAAGCTGGACCAGGAGAAGTCCAAGGACTACATCCTCGCCGGCTACATGAACACCAGCTACTACGGTCGGGGCGCCTACGGTGTCCAGGCCGCCGCTCAGGCCTACTACGGCGTCGACAGCGAGGAGCTCACGGTCGAGCAGGGCGCCTACCTCGCCGCGCTCCTCCAGGCACCGAGCCAGTACGACTGGGCGGTCGCCTCGGAGACCGGCAAGAAGCTGGTCAAGAACCGCTGGAACTACGTACTGGACAACATGGTCGGGCAGGGCTGGCTGGACGGCTCCGAGCGGTCCGGCATGGAGTTCCCGGTGCCGGAGGCCCCCAAGGGCAGCCCGGGCATGGCGGGCCAGACCGGCTACCTGGTGGAGGCGGCCAACAGCGCCCTGAAGAAGCAGCTGGTCGCCGAGGGCGCCGTCGAGGACGCCAAGCAGGCCGACGCCCTGGTGGATCTCGGCGGCTGGACCATCACGCTCAACATCGACAAGAAGAAGCAGGCGGCGCTGGAGAAGGCGGTCAAGACCCAGCTCACCGACAAGCTGGACCCGAAGGAACGCGAGGTCGACGCCGACGTCCAGGCCGGCGCGGTGTCCGTGGATCCGAAGACGGGCGCGGTCGTGGCGATGTACGGCGGGGTGGACTACCTCAAGCACTACACGAACAACGCCACCCGCGCCGACTACCAGCCCGCCTCCACCTTCAAGCCGGTGATCCTGGCCGCCGCCGTCGAGGAGCAGGCCGAGACCCAGGACGGCGAGCCGATCACGGCCAACACCGTCTACGACGGCACCAGCAAGCGTCCCGTCGAGGAGAACGGCAGGAAGGTCGGGTTCGCCCCGGAGAACCAGGGCGACGTCGACTACGACGACGTCACCGTCCAGACGGCCATGAACAAGTCCGTCAACTCCGTCTTCGCGCAGATGGGCGTCGACATCGGGATGGAGAAGGTGATGGAGACCGCCGGCGAGCTCGGCATGGACGTCGAGAAGCTGGAGGCGGTGCCCGCCCAGACCCTGGGCTCGATGGGTGCGAGCCCGCTGGACATGGCCGGTGTCTACGCCACCCTCGACAACCACGGCAAGAAGACCACCCCGACGATCCTGAAGTCGGCGGAGCACCTCGACCGCACCGTCACCGTCCCGGAGGCGGTCGGCGAGCAGGTCATCAGCCGTGAGGCCGCCGACACCGTGACCTCGGTCCTGACCGGCGTGGTCGACGACGGCACGGCCCGCGTGGCCGTGCGGGACCATCCGCTGCGCGGCGGCCAGCAGGTGGCCGGCAAGACGGGCACCTCCGACAACAACAAGTCGGCGTGGTTCGCCGGCTACACCCCCGACCTGGTCACCGCGGTCGGCCTGTTCGGCGAGGACGACAAGCCCCCGCACCCGCAGGTCGAGATGTACGGCGCGGGCGGCGAGGACCGGGTCAACGGCGGTGGCTTCCCGGCGCAGATCTGGTCGGCTTACACCTTCGGCGTGATGGAGAAGACCAGCAGGTTCGACCTGGAGACCAGCCAGGGAGCGGCCGTCAAGCCGCCCCCGTCGCCGTCGTCCTCCACCCCGACGCCGTCGGACACGCCGACCGAGGAGCCGACGACCGAGGCGCCCACCACCGAGCCCCCGACCGAGGAGCCGACGACCGAGGCGCCCACCACCGAGCCCCCGACCGAGGAGCCGACGACCACGACGCCGACGCCTCCGCCCTTCACCCCGCCGACGATCGAGCCCCCGGAGGACCCGGGCCAGCCGACGGACCGCGCGCAGGAGTAGGCGGGGCGACGAAGAGGTGTGGGGCGCCCGGTGACAACACCGGGCGCCCC